>NZ_JBSSEF010000019.1:0-49587 GCF_054061455.1 Thermostichus sp. OS-CIW-20 | reverse complement strand
ATTGTACCTGTTGAACGCTCCCGCCTCTCATCCTGACTCTGGCCGGCCCGCCCCCCTATATCCCCCCGTATACGGGGGGACTGGGGGGCTGGGGGACTGGGGGGCTGGGGGACTGGGGGGCTGGGATATAGGGGGGTACAGAGCGGGGCTTCCAGGACTACGTCCCGCTAGCGCGAACGGCGGATTAGCTAACCAAACTTGCTCACTTGAACCTTGACAAACAAAGCCGGGATAGCCTCAAAAAGGCTACAGTAAAGCTACGGAGGCGGAAGCGCCGCCTGAAGGTTTCTGCGGGATTCTGGGCAAAATGCTCTTATGAGATCCGTGGAATTGTCCTGGGTTGGGATTTGACGCACGGGGAGAGAGGGGTATGGGCAAAGTCATCGGGATTGACCTGGGAACCACCAACAGTTGCGTGGCGGTTTTGGAAGGGGGCAAGCCCGTGGTGATCACCAACGCCGAAGGAGGGCGCACCACCCCCAGCATCGTCGGCTTTGCCAAGAACAACGTCCGCCTGGTGGGCCAACTGGCCAAGCGTCAGGCGGTTACCAACGCCGAAAACACCATCTTCAGCATCAAACGCTTCATTGGCCGCACCTTCGCCGAAACTGAAGAAGAGCGCAAGCGAGTCCCCTACAAGGTGATCCCTGGCCGGGACAACATGGTGGAGGTGGTGGTGCAGGATCGCGCCTACACGCCCCAGGAGATCTCCGCAATGATCCTGCAAAAGCTGAAGGCCGACGCGGAGGCTTATCTGGGGGAGCCGGTGACTCAGGCGGTGATCACCGTCCCCGCCTACTTTACCGATGCCCAGCGCCAGGCCACCAAAGACGCGGGCACCATTGCCGGACTGGAGGTGTTGCGCATCATCAACGAACCGACGGCAGCCGCCCTGGCCTACGGGCTGGACAAACAAGATCAAGATCTGCGCATCTTGGTTTTCGACCTGGGTGGCGGCACCTTCGACGTCTCGGTGCTGCAACTGGGCAGCGGCGTGTTCGAGGTACAAGCCACCGCCGGCAACAACCACCTGGGCGGGGATGACTTTGACCAGAGAATTGTCGATTGGCTCAACCGCCAGTTTTTGGAGACGGAAGGGATCGACCTCTCCCGGGATCGCATGGCCTTGCAGCGGATGCGGGAGGCGGCGGAGAAGGCCAAAATCGAGCTGTCCAGCACCCAGGTTACGCTCATCAACCTGCCCTTTATCACCGCCGACGACTCCGGGCCCAAACACCTGGAAGTGGAGCTGACCCGCGCCAAGTTCGAGGAGTTGGTGCAGGATCTGGTGGAGGCTACTGTTGAGCCCACCGAGCAAGCTTTGCGGGATGCCGGCCTCTCCCCTGAGGATATCGACCGCGTGCTGCTGGTGGGTGGCTCTACTCGCATTCCCGCTGTTCAGGAGAAGATTCGGCAAATCTTCAAAAAAAACCCGGATCGCTCCGTCAACCCCGACGAGGCAGTAGCCCTTGGCGCAGCCATCCAGGCAGGGGTGGTAGGCGGAGAAGTGAAAGACCTGCTGCTGTTGGATGTGATTCCCCTCTCCATTGGCGTGGAGACCTTGGGCGGGGTATTCACCCGCATCATCGAGCGCAACACCACCATTCCCACCAGCAAAACCCAAATTTTCTCCACCGCCACCGACGGCCAGACAATGGTGGAAATCCACGTCTTGCAGGGAGAGCGAGCTATGGCCAAGGACAACAAGACCTTGGGCCGCTTTCAACTAACCGGGATCCCGCCAGCTCCCCGCGGGGTGCCCCAGATCGAAGTCTCCTTTGATATCGATGCCAACGGCATTTTGAAAGTCTCCGCCCGCGAGAAGGGGACGGGGATCGAGCAGAGCATCAAGATCACCAACCACGGCGGCTTGAGCAGCAGCGAGATCGAGCGGATGCGTCGGGAAGCCGAGGCCTACGCCGAAGAAGATCGGCGCCGGCGGCAGTTGGTGGAAGCCCGCAACCAAGCGGACAGCCTGCTCTACAACTACGAGAAGACCCTGCAGGAGCACGGCAGTCGCCTTAGCGAGATCTGCCTCCAGAGGGGGGCCCAGGCGGCGGGCACATTGAGGGCGCTGCTGGCAAATGATAACGTAGACTTAGCGACTTTACGGAATGCAATGGAAGAGCTGCGGGCTGTGCTCCTAGAGATGGGGAGTGAGATCTATGGCACTCGCTGAGGATACTCGGCGAAGGCTTTTGCTCAGCTCTGGGGCATGGCAGAGGGGCATTGCCTGGGCCATCCGGCAAGCTGTGTTTCCGGCGTCATTCGATCCTTGTTCTCTGAAGCGCTTCTATGGCTCGTGACTACTACGAAATCTTGGGGGTTAGCCGTGATAGCTCCAAGGAAGAGATTAAGCGCGCCTATCGTCGGCTGGCCCGCAAGTATCACCCTGACGTCAACAAAGAGCCAGGGGCTGAGGATCGCTTCAAGGAAATCAACCGCGCCTATGAGGTGCTCTCGGACGACGAGCTGAGGGCTCGCTACGACCGCTTTGGGGAAGCTGGGCTGAGCGGTGCGGCGGCTGCCGCCAGCGGGTTCCAGGATTTCGCCGGAATCGGTGGCTTCGCCGACCTTTTCGAGAGCTTCTTCACCAACTTTGCGGGAGGGGGAGTTGGCTACAGCCGCAGCCGCCAAGGGCCGGTACGCGGGGATGACCTGCGCTTTGACCTGAAATTGGAGTTTCTCGAGGCCATCTTCGGCGGCGAAAAGCAAATTCGCATCAGCCACTTGGAGGTCTGCCCGGTCTGTGGGGGCAGCGGGGCCAAGCCCGGCACAGATGTGAAAGTCTGCCCCACCTGTGGCGGCGCTGGTCAGGTGCGGCGGGCCACCCGCACCCCCTTTGGCAACTTTACCCAGGTCTCGATCTGCCCCACCTGCGGCGGTGCCGGCCGGGTGCTGGAAGAGCCCTGCTATAACTGCAATGGCGAGGGCCTCGCCCAGACCACCAAGAAGCTGCGCATCAACATCCCTGCCGGCGTGGACAGCGGCACCCGTCTGCGGGTTTCTGGCGAGGGGGATGCCGGTCGGCGCGGTGGCCCACCTGGGGATCTCTACGTTTACCTCTTCGTCGAGCCGGATCCCGACTTCCAGCGGGATGGTCTCACCATCTTCTCGCAGGTGCGGGTAAGCTATCTGCAGGCCATTTTGGGGGCTAAAGTCTTGGTGCCCACGGTGGACTCGAAGGCGGGCCTGGAGGAAGAGGCGGAGCTGACCATTCCGGCGGGTTCCCAGCCGGGTACGGTGCTAACTCTGGAGGGCAAGGGGGTACCTCGCCTTGGCAATCCGATGTTGCGGGGCGACCACAAAATCACCCTGGTAGTGGAGATTCCCACCCGCATCAGCTCGGAAGAGCGGGAACTGCTTATGCGCCTGGCCGAGTTGCATGGGGAACGCATCAACAAGCGGGACGGTTTCTTGGGCGGGCTGTTGCGGGGGCTGGCCCAAATGCCCGGCAACCGAGAGCGAGAAGAAGAATGACGGCAGAGGCAATTCCCCCCCACGAGGTGAAGCTGGTTCTGGATCAACGCGGGATCCCCTGCCCGCTCAACTACGTGCGCGCCAAGTTGCGCCTAGAACGCATGGCGCCGGGGGAGGTGCTGGAGCTGTGGCTGGATGCAGGAGAGCCTCTGGAGCAGGTGCCCAAGAGCCTGACGATGGCGGGGCATTACATTGAAGGGCAACAAGCGGCGCCCGAGGGACACCACATCCTCTGGGTACGCCGTGGGAATTTGGCATGAGCCACCGGAGCGCCGTCCAAGAGGAGGGGCAGGGATCCACTTGCACTGGCTGGGTGCGCGCCGCCCAGGCCAACTTTTATCGCGTGCGCATCGATCCCGAGCTGGCTGCCCTTTTTCCTGAGATCGAGGCGCATTTCCCGGCCCAAAAGCCGATGCCGGCGGAGCTTCTCTGCACTGCTCGGGCCAAGCTCAAAAAAATGGGGCAGTCGGTGATGGTGGGGGACTGGGTGGAGGTTAGCTTACCGCCGGCTGCCGACTCTCTCTGGCCGGAGCGGGGGGCAATTGAGGCCATTCTGCCGCGGCGAACTCAGTTGCCTCGACCGGCCATCGCCAACATAACCCAAGTCTTGGTGGTGATGGCCCTGGCCGAGCCGGAGCCCGAGCCCAACGCCCTCAGCCGTCTGCTGGTGCAGGCCGAGGCCAGCCACCTGCGAGTTCAGGTGGTGTTCAACAAGTGCGATTGTGTAGAGGCGGCGGTGGCAGAGAGCTGGCGACAGCGTCTGCAGCGGTGGGGGTATGAGCCTCTATTGGTCAGTGCCCTTACTGAGGCAGGGATCCCCGAGCTGCGCCGCCGCTGTCGGGATCAGATTTCGGTGGTGGCTGGCGCCTCAGGGGTAGGCAAGTCAAGCTTGCTCAACCGACTCTTGCCGGCTGTTCAGCTGACCACCCAAGCGGTGTCAGAGAAGTTGCGCCAGGGGCGGCACACCACCCGCCATGTGGAGCTGTTCCCTCTGCCAGAGGGGGGTTGGATTGCCGACTCTCCGGGGTTCAATGCCGGCGAAGGGATCCCGCCGGTTTCCCCTCAGCAGCTAATACGTTGCTTTCCGGAAGTGCGGGAGCGGCTGGGCACCTGTCAGTTTCGCGATTGCTTGCACGATCGGGAGCCGGGCTGTGGGCTGCGGGAGCTGGACTGGGAGCGGCGGGGGTTTTACCTACAGCTTTTACATGAACTCCAGGAAGCGCAAGCGGCAAACTCTGCCCCAGCTTGCCCAGGTCTCAAGCGAAGGGGGGAGGGGCACCACCTGACCTGCCGTAAGCAGAGCCATCGCATCCTAACCGATTCCGACCTAGACTGGCAAGAGGATTGAGGCGGATAGAGCCTTTGGCCCTGGTTGATTGCCTTCGCCGCTTCCTTACATGATGATGGTAGGACCTCTTGACCATGCTCCTCCAGAAACGGCCTTTTAACCCCAAGGCCTAAAACTCCCACTGAGCAGCTCCTATGGCTCTCTCGGATCCCCTTCACCTTATCGTCCAAGAGGTGCAGCAGGGCGAGTACGCAGACCGGGTAAAAAAGCTGGTTTACTTCACCTGCACCCACACTTGGACAAACGACGCTGTCAAGCTGAGCGGGGAGGAGCTAAAGGCTCTGCTGGAGCAGCTCTACCGCGAGCATGCGACCCTGGAGGACCTAGTCCGGCGTTTTCGCGACGCCATCAGCCAAATCAACAAGAAGGCTGAATACGCCCGCGTCGCCAAACTGCTGCTGAGCAAGCTCGAGCTCCTCTATCACCAGTCTCAATCGGATCCCGGCAGCCCTCTGACTGCTTCATCTGGGGATCTGCCGGCTTGGGTGGCGCCTGCGCCCAGCTTACCTGTGAGATACGGCGGCCTACAACTGCACAAGCAAGACTACGACCCGTTCGAGTTGCGGGCGGGGGTGATGCAGCAGACAAGTCCCTTGCGGGCCAAGCTGGTTTTGTTCACGGCTTTGCACCACAGGCTAGAGCCCACGGTGCAAGGGTTGGCGGCCCTACGGCGCTACAGTCTCGACGAGCTGCTCAGAGCCCTTTACGACGCCTGCAACTCCCCGCAGGAGCTGGAAGCGCGGCTGCAACAGGCGGTGCAGCAGCTCCAGGAGCCGGAGCAGGATAGCCAAGCAGCTAACGCCGTGCTGCAGATGCTGCAGCCTCTCTACGTTTACGTGTCCCAAGAAACAATGGCCGGTGGGGGGCTAGCTGCCGAGACTCTCGCCGCCGATCTCGATTGGCTCAATGGGGAAAATGCCGTCGGCACTGGCGGGACGGAGTCCAGCCGCATCACTTGGCTGGAGTCCGAAAGCCCGAACGAGGGGGAAGCGACAGCCGAGCCCCCTGCTTTTTCTGCTCCTGCCGTTCTGGCGTCAGAGCTTCCAGAACCCTGCCGCCAACTGCTGCACCGTAGCGCCGGATCCCTGATGGCCACCATCGAGAACACCCTGAGCGAGTTGGGCAACGCCCTGGACGAAGGGCTGCAGGACGAGGATCCGGACCAATACCTGAGCCTCAAACACCAGGTGCTGCGTGGCCTTCTGAAAGACGTAGAGGGATCCGCTGCCCTGTTCAGAGGGATCTTGAGTAGGCTGGAGCAGTCGGAGTGGGGTTTGCTGCGGCCCGCCGGCAATGCGGGACAGCCAGGAGAGATGGCCGAGATGCCGCTTCAGGTGGGGGATCCCTATGCCGCTCTGCGGCAGGTGCTGGCCACCAGCGAGCTGGCCCGCCAAAAGCCCCAGTTGGAGCAGGAAGTGATGCGCTTGGTGCGGCGCAGCATTGGCGCGATCAAAACCGCCATTGAAAATGCCCTGAGCGAGCTGGGCCAGGCCTTGGACGAACAGTTCCAGAGCCGTCCCCTAGAAGAAGCCTTAGTTCTCAAGTACCAGACGTTGCGCGCCTTTTTGCAGGAAGTCGAGGAGATCTCCACCAAGTTCGCCGCTTTCTTGGCCCGCATGGAGGAGGCAGAGCGCCGTCTATTTGGCCTGGTTTGAAAACCAAGCCCGCCATTCTGGGATCCCGTCAACTCGCCTGAAGTCAGAGAGAGCTGTAGCTGTAGGAGCAGCCCCCCTCTCCCAGTGGGAGAGGGGTGGGGGGTGAGGGATGCCGCTTCGCCGCTGCCAACATCCAAGACAGCGCCGGGCGCGAAAGCCCTGACCCTCCTCACCCTTGAGGGCAGAGATTCTTCGGAGTCCCGAAACGAACCTTCAAAGGCGCTGTCCAACCGCTCTGCTGTTACCCTGGCGGCCACCCTACTTTTTTGGTCGCGCCGGCGAGGCCAAGTCCTTTGCCTTCCCTAGAGCCGATAATGCTGGCGCTCCAGTGCAGTGTCTCGCTTTAGAATGGCCATGAGCGCGGGATCAGCTCTCTTCCATGGATTCTATGGATGCCAATGGATGCCAAAGATCTGCTCCGACTGTACCGGGCAGGACGGGTTAACTTTGCAGGCGAGAACCTGGCCGCTCTGGATCTGAGCCGAGCGGATTTGATCGGGATAGACCTTTCTCAGGCCGACCTGCATGGTATCAACTTGATCTTTGCCTACCTGGGGCGGGCCAAGCTGCAGAAGGCCAACTTGGTGGGAGCGAATCTCAGTGGGGCCAACCTCAGCCAGGCTGACCTGAGCGAGGCAGATCTCAGAGATGCGCATTTGCACGGCACCACGTTGCAAGGGGCGGACTTGCACGGGGCTAACTTGACGCTGGCTCTGTTGATCGACGCCAACTTGCTAGAGGCGGATCTGCGCTGGGCCAACCTCACCAGCGCCAACCTGGGGGGGGCTTGCCTGCGGGGGGCCAATCTCCGTTTCGAGAGTCGCCGGGCAGCCATGCTGCGCAGCGCCAATCTCAGCCGCGCCGACCTGAGCGGGGCCAACCTGGCGGGAGCGGATTTGACGCGGGCCGACCTAAGGGGGGCCAATCTCAAAGAGGCCAGTTTAATCGGAGCCCACTTACAGGGAGCCAACCTACAGCGGGCCTGTTTGCGCGGGGCCCTCCTCAGCAACGCCGACCTGAGGGGAGCTTCCTTTCTGGGCGGGGACCTACAGGGGGTGCAGATGGGGCGGGCCAACTTGAAGGAAGCCATGCTCAGCCAGGTCAACTTGGCGGAAGCCAACCTCAGCGAGGCAGATCTGGCGGGAGCCGATCTTTCCGCCGCCTGCCTGCGCTCGGCCAAGCTGGCGCGGACGGATCTGAGTCGGGCTAACCTGGCCGGGGCCGACCTGAGATCGGCCAGCCTGGTGGATGCCTATCTGGGCCGCACCAACCTGGAAAATGCCGATCTCCGCGAGGCCATCCTCACCCGCGCCGACCTCAGCACCGCCAACCTCGCGGGAGCCAACCTGCGCGGGGCGACTCTGCCAGATGGACGGATTGGGTGAGCAAGACGGGGATCCGCCCTGGAGAAGGTGAGGTTTTCCGCTGTCCTAGAAGCTCCACAACCGCTAGCCTACAGGGGAAGGGTGGGATCAAAGGGATCCGTGAACAGCCGCCGATTTCTGTCCTTGATGGAAGCCTTGTGGGCCGCTCTACCCTTGCCAGAATGGTTGCCGGGGGCGGGAGAGCGCTCTTGGCAGCAGACGGTGGCAGCCCTGCTCCAGCTATGGCAAGAGGTTGGACAGTTTGGCGTGGTGATCGGGGGGCCGGTCTCCTGGTGGCCCCCTTGGGTGGTGCAGGATCCCTTACCCCAACTGCCGCTGCCCATGGATGCGCTGCATCTTCCCCGCCACTCTTGGGAGCCGGCACGGGAACCCCCCTGGTTGTTCAGCCCGGATTTTTCCCCTGAGTCAATCCTCACCCCTGGGCAGACGGTGATCCCTCTCCTGCCGCGGGATCCACTGGTGGAGGAGCCTTTTCTGTTGCTGCTCACCCCTGTTTTTTCGGCAGTAGCTGCCCAGGGTCACCATCCCCACACCCGGCAGAGGGGGATGATGGTCTCTTTTGAGCCGGAGGTGATCCGACGAGCCTGGCAGAGCCTGGAGCAACGGGTTCAACAGGGCAGGCCAGACCGGCTGGCCGCTTGGCAGGAGTTGGCCCGCCACTATCCCCTGATGCAGCCGCATGTACGGGTGTTGGCCCGCTTCAGCAGCTTCCTTCTGCTGGGTAACCTGGCCGAGTTTGGATCCCCGCCCGCCCGCCTGCCCCCTGCCAGGGCAGAACAGGAGGCTGCCGCTGTGCCTCCACCGCCACCAGCAGCAAGGCAGATCCCGGCTTCTTCATCTTCCGCTTCCTCGCCGGCGCCTGAGCCTCCCGCCCACGGCCGCTCCTCCGCTCCCCAAGCCGAGCCAGAGCAAGCGGGCAGCCTCTCGGAGGCGGAGTTGTTGCGGGCTCTCATCCACGAGATCCAGACGCCCCTCAGCACCATCCGCACCTTGGTCAGCCTCATCCTGAAGCGGCGCGACCTGCCACCGCGGGTGCGGGAATACGTGGAGAAGATCGACCGCGAGTGCACCGAGCAAATCAACCGTTTCGGTCTGTTTTTCCAGGCCACAGAAACGGTCATGCCCGCTGCCACGCCAGGCGAGGGACGTCGGTTGCAACTGGAGCCGATTGCGCTGGTGGACTTGGTGCGGCAAAACCTGCCCCGCTGGCAGGAACAGGTGGAACGGCGGGGATCCCGCTTGGAGTTGGAGATCCCTGCCGAGCTGCCCGATGTGGTCAGCGATCCCAAAGCCCTGGAGGCGGTGCTATTTGGAATTATCGACCGCCTAGCCCGTAGTACTCCCGCTGGCAGCCGCATCCGCGCCCAATTGCTCAGCGCTGGCGAGCTGGTGAAGCTGCAGTTCCAGGTAAACACCCCCGAGGGGAGCGACACCCCTAGCCTGGAACTTAAGTCCCCTCAGCCAATTGGCCAGTTGTTGGTGGTGCAGCCAGATACCGGGGCCATTAGCCTCAGCCTGCCAGTAGCCCGAACCCTGTTCCGAGCTTTGGGGGGCTATCTCACTGTGCGCCATCGGGCTCGGCAAGGGGAAATTCTCAATATCTACTTACCCCGCCAGCTCTAGTCCGCCGGCCTGGAGCCGGTCTGAAGTGGCAAATCCCAGGGAGGATGGGGCTAGGATCGATTTGCTTGCTCCAGGAGAGTTGAAAGAGGGGATCCATGCCGAGAGCGAAAAAAGTTGCCGAACCTCACCCAGAGCCTGAGCCCGTCTGTGGGGGCGGGGATCCCAGGCCTGGCGGGGGGATCACTCTATCTGCCCAGCAGCTCTCCACCTTGCTCCACGAGATGCGCAATCCTCTAACCGCCCTGAGCACGCTGGCCAAGTTGTTGCAAAAGCGTCTGCCCCCCGACGATCGCAACCACTGGATTGGCCTGAGCATTGAACAGGAGTGCAAGCATCTGCAGGATCTGCTGGCGGAGCTGGAGCGCTTGGACGGGATCCCGGCTCCTCTCCAACTTCGGCCCCTCTCCTTGGCCGACCTGCTGCGGGAGTGGAGCCCTATTTATCAGGCCCTGGCGGAAGCGCAGGGACATCGCTTTCAGGCCGTTCTTCCCCCTTTCCTGCCGCCGGTACTGGCAGATCCCCGCGCCCTGCGCCAGGTGTTGGATAACTTAATCGACAACGCCTGCAAGTACACCCCGCCCCCCGGCGATATCCAGCTCAGGGTAGAGGTCAAGCCCGCCGAGGAAGCGAGAGGCTCAAGCGCCTCCTCTTGCCAGGAGGTGTGGATCGCCGTCTGCGACAACGGCCCCGGCATCCATCCTGAGAACCTGGAGCGGATCTTCGATCCGTTTTTTCGCGCCGATCCCTCCAAGCCGGGGCAGGGGCTGGGGTTGGCCATCAGCCGCGACTTGGCCGCCCAAATGGGAGGAGATCTCGAGGTGGAAAGCTCCCCCCAGGGCTCCTGCTTCCGCCTCAGATTGCTCACGGCCCAGTAGGGCTTAAATGGAGCAGGTATGTCTCTTCCAGCCAAAATCTTGAAAGCTATCCAGGAGCTGCACAATGGCCCCCTCCGCTCAAGCCAAATCCGAACCTGCCTCGGCACGGGCCCGCATCTTGTTGGTGGATGACGAGCCAGGCTTGCGGGAAGCAGTGCAAGCCTATCTAGAAGACAGCGGCTTTGAGGTGATCCCGGCTGCCAATGCCCAGCAAGCCCTGCAACTGCTCAGCACGACGCAGCCACAGTTGATTATTTCCGACATCATGATGCCGGGCATGGACGGCTACCAATTTTTGGCGCAAGTGCGAAAACTCGATCCCTACAGCCACCTGCCCGTGGTCTTCCTCACCGCCAAGGGGATGACCGCCGACCGCATCCAGGGCTACCGGGCCGGCGTCGATGCCTACTTGCCCAAGCCATTCGACCCGGAGGAGCTGGTGGCCATTGTCTCCAATCTCATCGAGCGCTCCCGCGCGGCCAGCCCCTCGGAGGTAGTGGCCCGCGAGCTGGCCTCGATTCGCGCCCTGCTATCGGAGCGAACTCTCCCCCCGACCATTCCCTCTCAGCCCCCCACCCCAACTCCTTTACCCCCACCGATTAAGGTGGAGCTGACACCACGGGAACAGCAGGTGTTGGAGAAGGTAGCAGAGGGTCTGATGAACAAAGAAATTGCCAAACAACTGCAAACCAGCGTGCGCAACGTGGAAAAATACGTCACCCGCCTCCTCAACAAGACGGGCACCAGCAGCCGCACCGAGCTGGTGCGCTACGCCCTCACCTACGGTCTGATCCGGTTGTAGCCCTCACCGCCGGCCCCTCTCTTACGGCTGTGGCTTGGGCGGCACCGTGACCAGCAGCTCCAGTCCAAGGGCGTGATCTCCGACGGGGTAGCTGGTGATCCCCAACCCATCGATACGGGTCAGTAGCTCGCGGGCCTCCGGCTCCAAGCTTGCCAGCCCACCCGGCAAAGCGGCTTCTAGCACTGTGCGGATGCCGCGCCAGTTGAGCAAAAAGTAGCCGTAGTTGGGCTTGGGCAACTGCTCGTAGAGGGTCTTCAGCGGCTCGGTTTGAGGGATCCAATTGCCCTGGCGTTGGGCAAGGGTTTGCAGCGCCGCCGTGCTGGTGGTAACCATCAGGTAGTTGCCTTCCCAAGACCGCACCAAGAGCGGACGTTTAAACAAGGGATCCGCCCAGGTGACCTGGCCCTCGGCTTCTGTTACTCGCGCGCCCGACTCTTGGGCCAGCCGATCCAACTGGGCCAGAGCTGCGTTGGCCTTATCTTTTTGGCTGCTCTCGACGAGCAAAGCCGCCCCCATGCCCTGCAAGAAGGGGTGGGCCTGGGCATCGGGCGCCACCAGCAGGGCCATCTCCCCGTCCAGCCAAGCCATCAGGTCTTGATCCAAATCCAGGCGGGTATTGGCCCGGAACTCGGCCCGCAGCTCATCCAGCAACTCTTTGGCCTGGGGATCCTTTTCCAGTTCAGAGACAACCGCTTGCCAGCGCTGGGCCACCTGCTGGGTGGTGATCACCGCCAGGGCACTGCCGGGCAGCCGCCGGATCAGCTCGCCCCGGGCGGTTTGCCACTTGCCCAGCAGCGGGGTTTGGGGATCCAGTTGGGTGAGCATGCGCATCTGCAGGCCCTGCTCCCGCCAGTGGGCGGCCATGGCCAGAGAGCGCAGCGGCTGCAGGGATCCCAGCTCTTCCGGATCTAGATCCGGCATCCAATCTTTAAAGGATGTGGGGTCGTCGTGGAGGGCCTGGAAATTGAAGTAGGCAAAAGCCAGGGTGCCCGGCTTCTGGTAGAGATCGCCAACGGCGGTGCGGAAACTTTCGGAGCGGCCAATCGGCTCTGCTTCGCCGCGATACACAGCAATCGCCTGCTGCATCACCCTTGGGTCGTTGGCCACCGCCACAAAACGGTTGCCAAACTCAGCAGTCACCCACCGCTCGCCCGGCTCCCCGTTGGTTTGCACATAGAGGGTGACCCCCTGCTCCTGGCGCTGCTCGAAGTTGGCCCCTTCTGCTGCTGCCTGTTGCCGCACCTGGGCCAAGAATTGCCCAGACAAATCAGCGTTGCGGGTGCTGGCTCCCCACAGGATCCCAGGCACCGGCTCCGCCGCCCCTGGCACCAAATTGGGGATCACCACCGCCAGCGTAAAGTGATCCCCGGCCCAAGCTTGCATCTCTTCCCGAGAAAACTCCTGGCCAGTGCTGGCCCAAGCTTCTGCCGTCCAGCTTTCCCAACGGGCCAAAAGGTCAGGGTGGGTGCGGAGCGACTCTTCCGGTTTGGTAGAAAGGGCCAGCACCAGAGGTGCCGATTGGGGAACCAGCGCCGTCTCGGGCAGAACATCGCCAGGCAACTGCACCTGGGGTGCCCTGAGCTGACAGGATCCCAAAAGCCAAGAGCTCCCCACCGCCATCAACGTCAGGGAGAGCGGACGAGAGCGACGATAAAGTTGGGCCTGCATACCCCACCTGCAACGAGCCGTCCTCTTGAGCATAGGCGATGGACTTAGCCCCTGTCTGTGATCCCAGGCCTTCACCGAAGTATCGAAATAAATCAGCTACTTGGGTCGGGCGCGGGCGACCAGCTCATCCACATATTCGTTCCAGCGCAGACCCCGATGGGCCGGGATCCAGGCCACCCGCACCTGCGGGCACTGCTGCTTGAGTTGATACAGCTCCTGCACCAGATCCAAGTTTTCCCCCGTGCGCCGCCGCCACCCCTGCGCTGCCCAGCGCTCCATCCAATCGTTGTAGGTCTGTACGCAAAGGTGGGAATCGCTGTAGATGGTGTCTATGCTGTTGCTCTGGGTGTCGCGACAATATTGCAAAGCCCGAATGAGGCCGGTCAATTCCATACGGTTGTTGGTGCTGGCGGGATCCCCTCCGTAAAACTCATCCACAATCTGGTCATCCTCAACCACCACCACCGCCCATCCCCCTGGCCCTGGATTGGGGGAACAGCCCCCGTCGGTAAAAATGCCACTAGGAGGGCAATCGGCCAGCCGTGGGGGAGGTGCTACTTGGCGGTTGCCCGGACGTAAGCTCTTGGCCATGATGGGATCCCTAGCCGACACCGGCAACTGCATTCTACCCCCTGGAGGGCCTGTCGGCGCCGTCGTGGCTGGAAAAGTATCTTTTCGCGCTACCGGCAGCATAAGCCTGTAGAGGCATCAGAAGCCGAGTTATTTGGCCAAACAGCGCGAATAAAAACCCCCAGAAAAGCTGGGGGAGGAGTGGTGTGTTGAGGTGATGAATACTTGCATGATATCTCTTGAAGCCGGTGGGTAGCCGCAAATGGCAAACGATCTCTGCGTTTTCTTGCAGAAATCATTGCAAACGGGAGCAAGCGCCAGACACTAGAAATCAGGACGGTAGAGAAAATCTGTTCCCCCTTGGTTACAGATAGTGTTTCTCATCTGAACATATGCCTTACTAAGGGCTAGATGTAGAGAAGCCCTAGATAACTTTTTTATGCACCTGCTGCCGACGCTAGGGATTGTGTCAGGCCCAGATGGGCATAAAGGCGGGAAAAGTCAAAGTTTGCTGACATTAACTCCTGGATGCAGCGAACCTTAACCTCCTCGTGCAGGCGGATCTGGCCGAAAACCCGCTCGATGCGATTGATGGTGGTGAAGGTATCCAGATCCACGGAGAGGATCGGCACTTCCAGTTCTTCGGCCCGCGCCCGGATGCGGGGATCCAGAGGCAGCTTGCCGGTCAAGATTAGGCAGAGGGTGGAGGTTTCCAGGGCGGCCAGTTGAATATCGGTGCGGTCGCCGCCGGTGATCACCGCCTTGTGCTCCAGCTTGCGGAAGTACTTCAAGGCGGAGTTGACATTCATCGCCCCCACCGCGATGTCTTCGACCATCAAGTCCATCCGATCCGGGCAGCAGAGCACCTCAGCCTCCAGTTGCCGCGCCAGCTCCCCAACGCTGATGCTGCGCAAAATGCGGTGGGAGGGCAAAATGCCCAAAACCGGGATCCCTTGCGCCTCCAGAAAGGGTCGAACGATGGTCTTTGCCGGCTCCATCTGGTCGGGTGGCACATCGTTGAGCAGCACGCCGGCCAAATGGGATCCCAGTTGGCGGTGGGCAAAGAGAAGAGAATCGACCGCCAAAGGGGAATGGTAGCGGCTGATCAGCAGTACCTGAGCATCCAGGGCTTGGGCCATTTTGGCCAGGGAGAGGCCGAACAACTCGCCCTCGTAGAGATCGGCCGGGCCCTCTAGCAGGATCAAATCCGCAGCGGATCCCGTGGCAAACTTCAGCAGAGGGGCGACAGAGCGCGCGGGATCTGGCTCCCCCGGAGACTGCTGGATATGGGTCAGCAACGCCTCTTCGTCGAGCTGGAAAAGCATGGGTGGCATCTGGGTCAGCCGCAGCGTCTCCGCTACAAAGCGCATATCCGGGTCTATCCCTTCCGGGGATCCATCCTCCCGGGCGCAAGATCCGAGCGGCTTCCCATAAGTAATTTTCACTCCTTGTTGCTGCAGATGCTTGGCCAAACCCAAGACAGCCGCCGACTTGCCGCTGAAAGGTTCGGTAGAACCGATTAGGAGGAACTTGGACACGGAAAGCTCCCAATACGCAAGGGACAACGAGGGTGTAGCTGAGGTTACCTGTTACTCAGTCTAGCGGAGGCCGCTTGGGGGAAACCTCGGGGCTGCCTCCGAGGGAAGCTGGAGATTTCCCGGCGGGGCTGTGAGCTGGGGAACCACCTCCAACCTCTGCTCTCCCCCTTTGGATTTCCTTGTCCTCTGGTCAGGAGATTACCCGATTAAAATTGGCTCTTCCGGGTAGATCACCAACTGACGCGGTTGCTGCTGGGCCAAAGCCAGGACAATGGTTAACGCCCCCAGCCGGCCCCAGAACATCACCAAAACGATAATCAGTTGGCCGAACAAATTCAGCTCCCCCGTGAACCCCGTCGAGAGGCCACAGGTAGCAAAAGCGGAGATGACCTCGAAGAGCACCGGATCCAGCCTGCTGTGGTGGTGGGTAATTAAGATCAGCCAAGTTGCCAATAGCACCACGAACAGAGAGACGGTCAACACCGCTGCTGCCTTGCGCACCATCGAGGGATCCAAACTGCGCCCCGCAATCTGGGCGCTGGGCAAACCGCGGGCATAGCCCCACAAGGCCAACACCAACACTGCCAAGGTGCCGGTGGTGATGCCACCCCCCATGGAAGCCGGAGCTGCCCCGATAAACATGAGAGCCATCAGCAACAACTGACTTGCCGGGGTCAAATCCTCAATGGGGATCCCGGCGAACCCGGCGGTACGGGCCGAAACCGATTGAAAAAATGTCAGGCCCAAGCGGCGGGGCCAGCTTACCTCCTGCAAGGATCCCTGGGGCAAGCTCTCGGCCAAGAACATCCCCAGTCCGCCCGTGCAGAGCAAGACCACCACCACGACCAGGGTGATGCGGGTGTGCAGAGAGGGGCGGTGGCCCCGGGGCCAAGTTAGCAGATCCGACAAAACCGGGATGCCCAAGCCGCCGATAAAAATCAGAGCCGCCAAGATCGCCAGCGACAGGCCATCCGTAGGGATCCCTTCGGCGCCAAATAGATCAAACCCCGCATTGCAAAAGGCCGAGACCGCGTGAAAAATCGCCAGAAAAACTGCTCGCTCCGGCCCGTAGAGATCCCGCCAGTGCACCCAGAGCAGCAAAGCTCCGCCCAGCTCAATCAGGGTGACCCCGATCAACACCCGCCGCGTCAATTCGAGAATAGCCCCCGGATCGATCAGGCCCAGCGAGTTGCACAGCGCCAAGCGGTTGAGCAGGGAAATGCGCCGCCCGAGCAGTTGAAAGACCACCACCGCCAGCACCATGAAGCCGACCCCGCCAATTTGGATCAACAGCAGCAACACGATCTGGCCGAACAAAGTGAGATCCTCCGCCGCCACAATCGTCGAGAGACCCGTTACGCTCAGGGCGGACATGGCCGTAAACAGCGCCTCATTCCAGCTCAAGGGATCCCCGCGCCCAATTCCCGGCAGCATCAGTAGCAAAGTCCCCACCACCGCCAGCAGGCCCAACCCCGCGACCAGGCGCAGGGGCGGCGGCAGCGGGCGACGCCTGTCCCCAAAAAAGAGCCGGTGTAAGCGACTGGCCGGGATCCAAGAGGACTGAGGCAGCGTCGGGCGAGGGGTTCCTGAAGATCGGGGAGACACCCATCCCTCAGCCCCCTCGGGTTGCGGCGGCGGGACGCAGCCCTCTCTCATCGGATCCCCCGTTACATCTCGTTCAGCCGCGAGATGTTGGTATTGGCCCCCAGCACCACCAGCAGATCCCCCTTCTCCAGCAGGTAATCTGCCGGGGGAGAAACCACCAACGATTGTTTTCGCTTCACCACCAAAACTGTGATGCCGAAGCGGCGACGCAAGTCCGACTCCGCCAGCGTATGGCCCACCAGCGCCTCCGGCACCTCCAGCTCGGTGATGCTGTAACCCGGCTCCAGCTCCAATTGATCTAGGATCCCTGGTGCCGTCAGCACCTGAGCCAAACGTCGCCCCGCCTCCTGCTCCGGCAACACCACCCGATCCGCTCCCACCCGCAAGAGAATCGAGCGTTGCCGCTCTGTCGAAGCCTTGCAAACCACGTTGCGCACCCCCAAACTCTTGAGGGCCACCGTCGTCAACAGATTGCTCTCGAAATCGCTGCCGATGGCCACCACCACGGTGTCGAAGGAGAGAATATCCACCGCCCGCAGGGCATCCTCATCGCTGGAATCCAGCGCCACCACCTGCGTTAGCTGATCCGCCAGACGCTGCACAATCTCCCGGCTGCGGTCGATCCCCAAAACATTGTGCCCTCGCTCCATCAGCGTGAGGGCCAAGCTCGTGCCGAAGCGTCCCAGACCGATCACCGCATACTCGCGATCCGCCCGCCCCATGCGCCCCCTTGCCCTTCCTTGCAAGACCAAACACTGATCATATGCCGACGCAGCGGGATCCAGCAGGGCTGTGACCCTAGGCAGACTCAGGTTTAGGCAGGGTGGAAGGGTGAGGGATCAGCTCGTGCGTGGAACGGCGCTCCACCATCTCGGCCGTGATGCGCACGTATTTGATATCCCGGCGAGAGGGAACCTCGTACATCACGTCCAGCATTAGCTCTTCCACAATGGCCCGCAGCGCCCGCGCCCCCGTTTTGCGACGGTAGGCTTCCTTGGCAATGGCAGAAATGGCAGCCGGCTCGAACTCTAGCTCCACCCCGTCCATGCGCAACAGCTTCTGGGCCTGCTTGAGGATGGCATTTTTAGGCTGCGTCAAGATGGCCTCGAGGGCCTTCTCGTCCAGGGGATCCAGGGTAGCCACCACCGGCAGCCGCCCTATGAATTCTGGGATCATGCCGTACTTGATCAAATCCTCCGGCTCCAGCGCCTTGAGGGCATCGGCCAGGCGTTGCTCACGGGTAACTGCTAGCTGCTCCCCTGGCTTGATAAAGCCCATCGACTTTTTGCCAATGCGCTGCTCGATCACCTTCTCCAGGCCGACAAAAGCGCCCCCACAGATGAAGAGAATGTTGGAAGTGTCGATTTGAATGCAGTCTTGGTAGGGGTGCTTGCGCCCTCCCTGCGGAGGCACGTTGGCAATAGTTCCCTCCAGCATCTTCAACAAAGCCTGCTGCACCCCTTCGCCGGAAACGTCGCGGGTAATGGAAGGGTTTTCGCTCTTGCGGGCAATTTTGTCGATTTCGTCGATGTAGATGATGCCGCGCTGGGCTTCTTCCACATCCATGTCCGCCACCTGCAGCAGGCGCAACAGGATGTTTTCCACATCTTCGCCGACGTAGCCGGCTTCGGTGAGGGTAGTGGCATCGGCAACGGCAAAGGGCACATCCAACATGCGGGCCAGGGTTTCGGCCAGCAGGGTTTTGCCGGAGCCGGTGGGGCCAATGACCAAAATGTTGGACTTTTGCAGTTCCACCTCATCCAGCTCCGCAGCTCCGAGGCTGTTGGGGTTGGCCTTAGCAGCCAGCCGCTTGTAGTGGTTGTAAACCGCCACCGACAGAACCTTCTTGGCCTTCTCTTGGCCAATCACGTACTGGTCAAGGTAGCGCATGATCTCGCGCGGCTTAGGCAACTGTGCCAGAGAAGGCAAGCTGCGAGAGGATTTTCTAGGGGTTTCGCGACGGCTGGCAGCAGGGGCTGTGGCAGGTGGGGTATTGCCGTCGTAGAGTTCCTCCTCCAAAATCTCGTTGCACAGCTCCACACACTCGTCGCAGATGTAGACCCCCGGCCCCGCAATCAACTTACGCACTTGATCCTGGGACTTATTACAGAAGGAGCATCTCAGGTGGGAGTCATGCTTGGCCATGGGATCCTCGTTGCTGTTTGCTCTTGGCTATTGTGTTCGGCGAATTCCAGGAAAGAGAGGACGCTCTGGTGCTGCTTAAACGTGGGGCGCGGCCGCAGAGGCGTAGGAATACTGAAGGGACAGAACTTACTGACCTACTAGTCTAGCACTTCCTTCCAGCTTGTGGGCTTCCTAAGCCGGCTGTAGAGGATAGCTCTGCGGCGATTGGATAGAAAGTTGATAAGAAAACCGCCCGACTCGACGTCGAGCGGCGGATGGTGTGAGGAGTGAACGGAAACATGCGTCTCCGCTACTCTCATGATAGTGGAATGTTCCTAACTCTGGCAGAGACGGTCGTCGGAAGCAAGTGGGCTTTTTGGTTCGGTTGGATACCCTCTGGAGCGGAACCAGGGTAGATCTTGAGCACCAAAAAGGGGAAGGGACTGTCCGTGTTTCGTCCTCTTCCCCCTCTGGCGTCCACTCCTCACAGAATCGCATGATAAACCATCGCCAGGGCGAGGACAAGCCGGCCTTCCCAAATTTTTTCTCGTCAAGGATGGAGATCACTTCGGATCCAACGCCAGCAGCTCCGCCTCGCTCAGGAGAGGGATCCCCAAAGCCTGGGCCTGCTTGAGTTTGGAGCCGGGATCCGACCCTACCACCACATAGTCGGTTTGGCGGCTGACGCTGGCGGTCACTTTGCCGCCGCGGCTTTCAATCCAAGCCTTGGCCTGCTGGCGGGAGAGAGTAGGCAGGGTGCCGGTGATGACAAACTTCTTCCCAGCCAGAACCTGGGAGACGGCAGGGGCCGCTTGCCGGGGCAGGGCAGGGATCCCCAGCTCCCGCAGCTCCTGCAGCAACTTCTGGTGGGCGGGATCGGCAAACCAGGCCACCACCGCCTCGGCAATTTCCGCCCCTATCCCGTAGATTTGGGCGATGTCTTCAGCCCTGGCCTGGGCCAAGAGTTCTGGGGCGGGGAAATGCTGGGCCAAAATCTGGGCGGTCACCACCCCCACATGGGGGATCCCCAGCCCGTAGAGCACGCGCTCCCAGGGCTGTTGACGGGAGCGCTGGATGGCCTGCACCAGCTTCTGGCTGGAACGGGATCCCATCCCCTCCAGGCTCTCCAAGTGTTCCGGGGTGAGGCGGTAGAGATCGGCCACGGTGCGCACCCCCAGCTTTTCTACTAACTGGGCCACCCGCTTTTCCCCCAGGCCCTCGATATCCATGGCGTCGCGGCTGGCCCAGTGCTGCAGTTGCCCCCTGATCTTGGCCGGACAAGCTGGGTTGGGGCAGCGGGTTATCGCCTCGCCGGCAGGGCGAACCAAAAGGGTGCCGCACTCGGGACAGTGGCTGGGCAGGCGGTAGGGAACGGCATCGGGGGGGCGCAGCTCCTTGAGGATCCCCACCACCTCAGGGATGATCTCCCCGGCCTTGCGCACGATGGCGGTGTCGCCGATGTGGACATCCAGCTCTTCCAGGCGATCGGCATTGTGCAGGCTGGCGCGGCTGACGGTGGTGCCCGCCAGAAGAACCGGCTCCAGCTCCGCCACCGGCGTGACGGCTCCGGTGCGGCCTACGCTGGCCACGATGGCGCGAATGCGGGTGGGGACTTCCTGGGCAGGGTATTTGAGGGCAATGGCCCAGCGGGGGAATTTTTGCGTAAAGCCGGCCTCCTCTTGCAGCCGCAGGGAGTTGAGCTTCACTACCACACCGTCACAGGCATAGGGAAGCTGGGCCTGCCGCCACCGCTCGTAGAACTGGACCACCTCCTCGAGGCCCCGGCACACCTGGGACAGAGGATTGACGGGCAATCCCAGGTCTTTTAGCCGCTGCAGACACTCCCACTGGGTTTGGGGGGGATCCCCGCTTGGCCACCCCTCCGGCCAGTGGAGGGCATAGGCGAAGAAGCTGAGCTTGCGGGCGGCAACCACGCGGCTATCCAACTGGCGCAAGGTGCCGGCGGCGCAGTTGCGCGGGTTGGCAAAGGGGGGATCCCCGGCGGAGCATCGCTCCCGGTTGATGCGCTCGAACTCAGCAATGGGGAGATAGGCCTCTCCTCGCACCTCCAGGACCGGCGGGGGAGCGGCGGTTGCCAAGCGCAGGGGAATAGAAGGGATGGCGCGGATATTGGGGGTAATGTCCTCACCTGACTGTCCATCGCCGCGGGTGGCCCCCCGCTGCAGCAGCCCATCCACATAGGTAAGAGCCAGGGCAGCGCCGTCAATTTTCAGCTCGCACACATATTCCAGCTCCCCTTCCTCAGGGGTGCGCCCCAGAACCCGCCACAGGCGCTCTTGCCATTCCTTTAGCTCTTCCAGGTTGAAGGCGTTTTCCAGACTGTAGAGGGGGATGCGGTGGGAAACGGTGGGGAACTGCTCGGCGGGCTTTTCCCCTACCCGCTGGGTGGGGCTGTCGGGGGTGATGAGCTCGGGGTAGGCCCGCTCCAGCTCCTGCAGCTCGCGGTAGAGGCGGTCGTAAACGCTGTCTTCCAGAATGGGGGCATCGTGGACGTAGTAGGCAATGCTGGCCTTCTGCAGCAGAGCGCGCAGCTCGCGGGCGCGCTGTTCCAATTTTGGATCCATACTCTTGTTGCACCGTTGGCTAGGTCTAGCTTAGGTTCAACGCTCTCATCTCTCTCAGGCTGCCGCTGCTCTGCCCCCTTGTCAGCCTAACCCCCAAAAAGCTGGGCAATGCAGATCCCAGCTTGCAGCTGCAGGCGAGATGAGGCGAGAACTCCCCGTAGAAGCGGGCTGGCGGTGCCGGAAGCAGAGGCCGGCTACCACAGCGGTTGCCACCCATGGAGCGCCTCGTAGTGGCGCCTACCTTATTTCCTGCGACTGCAAGTGCCCGTAGGCTTGGGCCGCAGCGGCCATTTCTGCCGCCTTTTTGGAGCGCCCCTCGCCGCGGCCCCAACATTGGCCGTGGCCCCAAACTTCCATGGTGAAGTGCGGCGGGTGTTCCCGGGCAGCCACCAGACGATATTCCGGCAAGGTGCCCCATAGGCGTTGGGTCAGTTCCTGCAGGGCGGCTTTCGGGTTGCGCCGAGTGGGATCCTGGAACCACTGCTCCACCCGTTGGCGAAAGTAGGGATCCAGCCAAGGATGCAGCCGGGCCAGGGTGTGCATGCCCCAGCTCAGGTATAGGGATCCCAACACCGCCTCAAAAGCATCGGCTAAGCGCCGCTCCCGTCCGGCCAGGTCGTTTTGGGAGCTGGATCCCACCTCAAGGTAGCGCTCTAGGCCATGCAGATCCGCCAGTTCCGCCAGGTGGGCATCGCTGATCAGATCCGAGCGAACTGCGGTCAGCTCTCCCACCGACAAGTGGGGATAGGACTGGAACAAGAACTCAGTGGCCAAAATGCGCAGGACAGAATCCCCTAAGAACTCCAGCCGGTCGTTGTTGCGCTGGCCATCCAGAGAAGGGTGAATCAAAGCTTGATCCAACAGATCCCAGCGCAGTTGCTCCAGCCAGGCGGGATCCTTGAACCCCAACCGGTTCAGCAGGTGCTCTAAGGCGCGGCGACGAGGTGGGATCGGCTCAACCATAAAACCTGCGGCAAAATCTCTACACCTAGAATGCTCTCAGTGCTCACCTTGTGCTACAGGAGTAGTATAAGCCTTTGGAGAGGATCCCTGCATGCATGCCCACGCCCACCCTCGCACTCCCACCACCGAGATGGAGGTGACCAGCATTCGTCTGGAGCGGGAACTGAAGCAACGACTGAAGGCGTTGGCCGGCGGCCAGGGCTACCAGGCCTTGATCCGCGAAATTCTCTGGGGCTATGTCTTGCGCCACTCTCAAGAGGCTGCCACCCTCACCGCCGAGGATATTCAGGCCAGTTTCCCCGCCACGGCTCAGCGGCCCCAGCGTTGCGCCCTCACTGGCCAGGCCATCCAGCCACAGGAGCCGATGCTGCTGGGGTTGACTACGGACGGGAAATTGGTTCCCCTCAGCCCTGCCAGCCTCTGATTCTGGAACTCGAGTTAGTCCAGAGAGCCCTGGAGCAACCGACTCGACCGGCTTCTGCTAAGTTCCGCGGATTTCTCGATATCTTCTGGCGCGTTCTTCGGCGGGATCAGGGGCTTGCGCCTTGGCAACGGCCTCTTGCAGTTGTGCCATCACTGCTTCTGGGGGGTCGGCAGAGCGGACGACGTAGAACATCAAGTTAATGGCTTCGGCGGCCGTCAGCTTAAGGTTCTCTTTTCCTTTTGGCACCAGCGCGATCTTGCCGTCTGTTGTCGTAATCGCCGTATGGGATCCTTTGGCAAGAATCTCCCCAGCTTTTTCCAGAGTGACAAGCATATCCGTGCCTCACCTCAGCAGGACACCTATCATCCTATCGGATGTCTTGTGCGAGCAAAGCCGGAGGGATTTAAGCAGTTTGGCGGATTATAAGAGATGCCCTCGCGCTTCCAGCCAAGCGTACAGGTAGGGAAATAGCTTTTGGTTGGCTGCCGGAAAGGGAAATTGCGACAGCTCCGCCGGCTCGACCCAGCGCACTTCGCTGCATTGCAGGGCTTGAGCTTCTCCGCGCAAATAGCGGCAGATAAAAGCAATAAGGGTGATGGTGAAATGGGTGTAGGCATGTTCGATGGTGGCCAGCGGAGCCACCACCTCAATGTCGATGCCGATTTCTTCTTTCACCTCCCGCACCACACACTCCGCAGGGGTTTCTCCCGGCTCGATTTTGCCGCCGGGGAACTCCCACAGGCCGCTGAGCATGGAGCTTTCCAGCCGCTGATCGATGAGGATCTCTTTCCCTCGCAAAACGATGGCCACCGCGATCTGTTTGTGAGGGCGCGAGGGACGGGGCTCAGACATAGGCAGGTGTTGCTGTTGACCTCGATTGTAGGCAGCGCAATCGGCCTGCCAAGGACATTGGCCACAGCGAGGCTGCCGGGGCCGGCAGATGGTCGCGCCCAAGTCCATCAGGGCCTGGTTAAAGGTGCGCGGCTGCTCGGGATCCAGCAACTGCTGCGAAAGCCGCCACAACAGGGGCAGACAACGGGCCGGCGGCTGGGGCAAAGCCACCAGGCGGGCCAACACCCGCTTGACGTTGCCCTCCAAAATCGGCAGGGGCAGGTCAAAGGCGGCGCTGAGAATGCCGCCAGCGGTGGTGCGCCCGATCCCCGGCAGCGCCAGCACCTGCTCCAGATTCCTGGGAAACTGGCCCCCGTGTTCCTGCATCAGGATTTGAGCAGCTCTGTGCAGATTCAGCGCCCGCCGGTAGTAGCCCAGCCCTTCCCACAGTTTCAGCACTTGTTGCTGCGGAGCCGTCGCCAACTCTGGGATCCCGGGCAGAGCCTCCATCCAGCGCTGAAAGTAGGGGATCACGGTTGCCACCTGGGTCTGTTGCAGCATCACCTCCGCCACCCAAATGGCATAGGGATCCCGCGTGCGTCGCCAGGGCAGATCTCGACCCTGCTGGCAGTACCAACGCTGCAAGGACTGCCGCAGGCGCTGCAAAACTGCGCTGCTCCAACCTAGCGACTGCTCGCCAGCAACCGCAACCTCGGACTCTCTTCCAGTCCGTCGAGAAGGAACCTGGGATCTCAAGCCGCGTAAGCGAAGTGCAACGCCCACCAGATCAGGGCCGAGACCACCCCCGCCACAATGCTGGCCGAGATCAGAACCACAATTGGGCTATCCGCCCCCTTGAACCTCATAATGCCGCGGTTGTAGTCAGCCATTGTTGCCTCCCACCAGCTTCGGCTTTGGGGTGTCGAGGATCTCACTTGGGATACGTGTCGCGATGGGGAAACTCCGTTATCGACCAACCCCCTCATCTCTAGGATAGCCAATTTGGCCCGGATCCGAGCCGCCCCCCAAAGAGGGATCCCCGTCGGGCAAGCCCTACCGCCTCCGCTGGTCGCAAAAGTTAGAGCACAGGAGCCGCCCAGGCAGAGGCTTGGGCAGCCAACTTCCCTGCTATTTAGACAACCTGCCGACGGCGGGGCCCTGCAAGAGACAGTCCACCCGGCCCAGCAGGTATAAAAGGTGCCCTCCCAGGGCTCCGCGCCGCCTAGGCGGCTGAGAAGTCGCCTCTCAGGTTTAGCGAGGGAAAACCACCTGGGCCCGCAACTCGCCGGCAGGATTGGCTTGCGTATGGATGTTGAGGTAGTAGGCCCCGGCCAAGAAGCTGGAGACCTGCTCAACAGATAGGGTACGGGCGGTTTGGTTTAAAGTGACCACAGCACTGCCGCTGGCGGAGCTGGGCACCGCTACCGGCGGTACTTCGGCAGCAGGAGATAGGGTCAAGGTAGCCGTAGAGACTACAGCTCCCGGCGCAGGGGTCGCCGAGTTGCTGCTCCCGCAGCCGCTGAGAAACAAGTCAGCAGCTAGGCAGACGCCCCAAAAAGTTTTGAAGACAAAACGAGGCCGCAAGGCCGAATCCAGCAAAAGCGTCAACAATATGGAAAAAGCTCCTCGGTCGGAGAACAAGCCACCTCAAGTACGGAGCAGGCCGAGCTTCGGATTCACCCTCGGAGAACAAGGTCGCGATTGCCTGAGGAGTTGCCCCTGTTTCTCCGCGATCTTCTTCTCGAGGGGCTTCCCAAGAGGTCGAAGCAGCCCGACTGCCGACTCAGGAGGGGTGGAGGGCCGGAGATGGCCAAGCTCCAAAGCTCTCCCTCGCCAAACTTTCCCAGGCCAGGTTCGCCGATCTGTGGGTTTAATTGAACCGGGCTCGCCGGCGCAAGTTCAGTAAAATTGTCGCGATATCGGTCATCAAGACCTTCGTTGGGGCAGTCGTTCTTATGGCGAGGACAGGGGAGGGGAAAGGCAGCAGCTTAGCTCGAGAAAGGTCTCGGGATCCGGTGCGTCGTCAGCGCCGCTTCACTCAGGCTGCCTCCCCTTCTCGCCACTTGCTGCCTGCTCCGGCTGCCGAGGGATCCCTCTTGGCTTCCCGCCCCCAACCGCTGCGCCTCTCTCGCCAAAGAGCCATTGCCCGGATGCGCCAACGAGCTGCCCAGCCTCGCCGCCTGAGGCGGTCTCCGGCCCTGTTGGAGGTGTTGCTGCGAGGCCTGGGCCTCAGCCTGATGTTGGGCCTGACGATGGCTGGCCTATCGCAACTGCTGCAATCGACCACTCCTGCCCGGCCAGAACAGGATGCGATGCAGGAGCTCCCCTCCACCTTGCCCACAGACCTGTTAAGAGGACAGGAAATCCCCGCTTTGCAGGAGCGCTTGGCTGCTCTGGCCGATCAGCCGGGCCTGACAGCAGGAGCCCTGTTCTGGGAGGTGGAAAGCGGCGCCTTTGCCGGGGTGAGGCCGGATCAGGTTTTTCCTGCCGCCAGCGTCATCAAGATCCCGATTCTCCTGGCTTTTTTGCAGGCAGTGGAAACGGGTCAGGTGCGGCTGGACGAGAGGCTGACTTTGAGAGAAGACCTCAGGGGCGGGGGAGCTGGCGTATTGCAGACCCGTCCCCTCGGATCCCGGGTCTCTGCTCTGGAGGCAGCTACCCTCATGAGCACCATCAGCGACAACTTCGCCGCCAACCTCATCATCGATCGCCTCGGCGGTCGGGAAGCCCTCAACCAAAAGTTTCGCCAGTGGGGGCTGCAGCACACGCAAATTTCCTGGTGGCTGCCGGATTTGGAGGGCACCAACACCAGCAGCCCGCGCGACATGGTCTGGCTGCTCAGCCAGGTGGAGCAGGGGCGAATGCTCAGCCGCCGCAGCCGCGACCGCTTTTTGGACATCCTCTGGCGCACGCAGCGGCCCTCCTATTTTCGCCCCAACTTGGGCCAAGAGGTGCGCATTGCCCACAAGACGGGAACTCTCAGGTCGGTGGTGGGAGATGCCGGCATACTCGATTTGCCCAACGGGCGACGCTACGTGGCAGCAGTGTGGGTAAAGCGGGAAACTCCCAACGATCCCAAAGCCGAAGAGCTAATCGCCAAACTCTCCCAGGCTGCCTATGAGTTTTGGTCTGCCGAAGGCGAGCCCACCGCTTCGGCTGCTGCCGATAGCCCGTAGCCCTAGGGGATCGCCCATCCCGGCAGAGCAGCAGCGTCAAAATTAAAAAGTTGGATCTTAAAAAGTTGGATCAGCCAACATCCAAGCCAGAACGGTGAGGTTATGGCCGAGACTCTTCCCCCTTCCCAAGCTCCTCCAGCAGGGGATCCCCTTATCAAACTGGATCAATTTCTCAAGCTGACGGGAGTTGTGCCCACCGGCGGGCAGGCCAAGCAGCTCATCCAGGCGGGGCAGGTGCGGGTCAACGGCGAGGTGGAAACCCGGCGAGGGCGCAAGTTACGCCTGGGGGATGAGGTGGCAGTAGCGGGCCAAGTTTGGCAGGTGGGCTGGGATGGGAAGAGGATCCAGAGCTCTGCCACAGGGGGAGGTCGGGTCTGCCTCTAGTCAGTCAGGGTTTTGCTGAGAAAAACTGTTCGCGTCAGCGGGACGGCGTCCTTACGTTTCAGGGATGCTCAAGAACCACAAGTTGGTAGGCAGCATTGCTGACTGTGGGTTCTATGAGTTTCGGCGACAGCTAGAGTACAAGTGCAAGCTCTAGAGCTGTCAGTTGGTTGTGGTGAACAGGTTCTTCCCTTCCAGCCAACTGTGTTCAAGGCCTACGGCCCGCTGCCGCGAACGACGGGAAGTTACGCCTGTGAAGACTCCTCTGCCCCCCTACATCCCCCCGTATACGGGGGGACTAAGGGGGGGTTGGGCAACCAACGAGGTATGGGTCGTGGAAGTAGAAAGGAAGCAACGACGCTGGACAAAAGTTCGTTTTTGTTTAGCGTTGTGTAAGTCTTGCGGAGCGGCAAGGTCAAGTAGCCGAGCCCTTGCTCCCCAACTGCAACCAACTCCACAACCGCTGACCTAAGCTGGGAACAGTTTTCTTTTCTTTTTCTCGCTGTGCCTGCGTCCCCTCAGCCTCCTGTGCAGCAGGATTTTCCTCCCTTGCCCCCGCCACCTCCCCGCTCTCCGGCTCTAAGGGTGGTGGAGACAGCTTTCTTAGCCAGCACTGCTGCTTTGATCTGGATCTTGAGCTACACGCCGCTGGCCCCGTTTATGCGTCTGTTTTTCCCCATTCCGGTGGCGCTGGCGGTGATGCGCTGGGATCCCCGCACCGGGGCGATGGCGCTGGCGGTCTCTGCTCTGTTGCTGACGGTGCTGATGGGGCCCACGCGCAGCATTCTCTACGTCATTCCCTACGGCCTGCTGGGCTACTGGTGTGCCCGCCTATGGCGGCGGCGCCTTTCCTGGTATGTCTCGGTGGCCAGCGGCGCTGCCCTCAGCGCTTTCGGCCTCGTTTTCCAGTTGCTGCTCTCCTCGCTGTTGGTGGGGGAAAACCTCTGGACTTACGTCACCATCCAACTCACCGGCTTGACCAACTGGCTGCTGGATGTGTCTCTGGCCAGGCTGGGTGTGTACTGGGTGGCAGAACCCTGGATGGTTCAGGTGGTGGTGGCAGGGTTTATCGCCTTTAACTCCCTGGTCTACGTCTTCACGGTGCATTTGGTGGCAGCTCTGGTGATGGAGCATTTCCGCTGTCCGCTGCCGCCGCCGCCGAAGTGGGTGCAATTTTTGCTGGATTAGCAGCCGCCTATACCTCTAAGGTGACTACCGCCATGGGATAAACTTGTAGACCCTACCCCCATAGCTTCTACCCCTGTTCCTGATGAACCCACTGCCCCCTCCTGCCTACCCCTACCAGTTCCGCGCCCTGGGCTTGATCAAGGGATCCCTAAAATCGATCCCGCAGACTTATGCTCAGGCGACGCTGGTTGCCGCCGATGGCGTAGAGTATCCGGCCACCCCTGGCCGCGCGGAGCTGCTGCGCCCTTTCACCTATTGCATCGAGAGCGGCCACACCTACTGGTACTACGTGCAGCCGCAGCCGCGGTCGGGCGGCACTTTGGGCCTGAGCGTTATCCGCATCCTGGCCTTGCCGGAGGAGGAGCAAGATCCAGATCTGGACGAGCCCTTTCTGCCTGCCCCCGAGGATGTAGAGGAGGGCTTTAACATTCGCGGCATCGTCGAGCCCCACGACGGCTTCATCTGGGTGACGGTGCGGCGCAAGCCCCAGGGGAACAAGCAATTCCCCCCCCTGCAGCTGCGTCTGGAAGGGTTCTTGCCGGGGGCCGTCGCCGGCGAGTTTTGGGATCTGTTGGCGGAGCGGGAGGGTCATAAGCTGCTGCTGGTGGATGGCAGCCGCCTCTTGACAGCGGTGGCCTAACTGCCTAAAACTAACCCAACCTGCTACCCCAGATCCCCAACTGATGGTGTCTGCTGCCGGCTTGTCCCAACGGGTTGCTCGTCTCTCTCCTTCCGCAACGCTGTCGATTTCGGCTCTGGCCAAGGCCATGCGGGCAGAGGGTCTGGATGTCTGTATCCTGAGCGCTGGCGAGCCGGACTTCGACACCCCTGAGCACATTCGGGCTGCCGCCATCCGCGCCCTGGAAGAGGGCAAAACCCGCTACGGCCCCACTGCCGGGATCCCCACCCTGCGCCAGGCGGTGGCAGACAAATTGCGCCGAGAAA
The DNA here is from genome assembly GCF_054061455.1 of Thermostichus sp. OS-CIW-20. Classification (NCBI taxonomy): domain Bacteria; kingdom Bacillati; phylum Cyanobacteriota; class Cyanophyceae; order Thermostichales; family Thermostichaceae; genus Thermostichus; species Thermostichus sp. OS-CIW-20. The sequence continues at coordinate 20,421 of NZ_JBSSEF010000019.1, read as the reverse complement.
ACGGCTTGGACTACAGCCCCGACCAGATCCTGATTAGCAACGGCGGCAAGCAAACCCTGTTTAACCTGGCCATGGTGCTCCTGGATCCCGCCGACGAGGTGATCCTGCCCGTCCCCTACTGGGTTAGCTATCCCGAGATGGTGGCTCTGGCCGGGGCCAAGGTGGTGCGGGTGGAGACGCAAGAGGGCCAGGGGTTCAAGCTCACCGCCGACCAACTGCGCCAGGCCCTCACCCCCCGCAGCAAGTTGCTCATCCTCAACTCGCCGGCCAACCCCACCGGCGCTGTCTATCACCGGCAGGAGCTGGCAGCTTTGGCAGAGGTGATCCTCTCGGTTCCCCATCTCTATGTGGTCTGCGATGAGATCTACGAAAAGCTGGTTTACGGCCAAGCCCGCCACATCAGCCTGGGATCCCTTTGCCCTGACTTGATGCCGCGACTGATCCTCAGCAGCGGCTTCGCCAAAGCCTATGCCATGACCGGCTGGCGGATTGGCTACTTGGCGGGCCCTAAGCCCATCATCGAGGCGGCCATCAGCCTGCAAAGCCACAGCACCTCCAACGTCTGCACCTTTGCCCAGTACGGCGCCCTGGAGGCTCTCACCAGCCCCCTCTCGGCGGCAGCGGTGGAGAAGATGCGCCAAGAATTCTGGCAGCGACGGGATCTGATGGTGCAAGGGATCCGCACCTTGCCGGGGGTGACTTTCCCGGAGCCGGAGGGCGCATTTTATGTGTTTGTCAACATCGGCCAAACCGGCTTGGGTTCGGTAGAGTTTTGCCAACGGCTGCTCAAAGAACATCACGTGGCCGCCGTGCCGGGGGTGGCCTTCGGGGCAGAGTCCTACATCCGCCTCTCCTATGCCGCCGACCGCGCCACGCTTGAAAAAGGACTGGAACGGCTGCACCGCTTCCTGTCTTCCCTCTGAGGGGGCAGGAGGAGGGCTGAAGACAAGGGCTGGCCGAGACTTCTCTACAAAACGGTGGCGCAGCAAACCAACAGCAGGGGCTGGTGCCTGGCAGAGGCAGGAGAAGACTCTTGGCTCAGGCCTACCGTGAAGTCCTCGAGGCGATGCTGAGGGAGCGCTAAGATGGCTCCCACCCAAAAGTCTCCCAAAAAATTGCCCGCTGGCTTTACCCTCAAATGGTCTGCCGAGAGTGTGGAAAAGCTGGGATCCCTCTTGCCGGGCGAGATCTTGCTGGCAGTCCTGCTGGACCATTGGGAGCAACTGCCCAAAGCATTGCAACAAGAGTGCCTGCTGCAGGCCCACCGCATTCGCGTGGAACGGCTGGTGGTCAGCCAAAACTTCACCATCGCCACCATTGAGCAACTGCTAAGCAACTGTTGAACGAGACCCGTTGATCCCGATCCGCTCGGTGGGAATTCCGCTCCAAAGGATCTCTGTCCTAGAGTGCCAGGCAACGGCAGAACCACGTCCTGTGCTACGGTCAGAGTAGGTTAGTGCTCTTCCCCGGCTTTTCAACCTGTGCTCCCTCCCCCGCTAGCGGACGGCCATCCCAGCCTCTCTCTTTTCTACTCCTCGCTAAAGCTCTCCATCGTCTGCGAAGCAGCAGCAGGGCAGCAAGGGGAGTGCCATCGCTATTTTTTAAGGGTCGCATAGCGTCAGCGCGCTGTGAGACGAGCGGGTTTTGATTGGAGCACTTACTTCTTATGAAAGCAGTGGATTTGGCCAAAGCTATCCAGCAACGGCGCACCTTCGCCATTATTTCCCACCCCGATGCCGGGAAGACCACCCTTACGGAAAAGCTGCTGTTGTACGGGGGGGCGATTCAAGAAGCAGGGGCGGTGAAGGCCCGTCGCGCCCAAAAGCGGGTTACCTCCGACTGGATGGAGCTGGAAAGACAACGGGGCATTTCCATTACCTCGACTGTGTTGCAGTTTGACTACCGCAACATTCGCCTCAACTTGCTCGATACTCCCGGCCACCAAGACTTCAGCGAAGACACCTACCGCACCCTGGCGGCGGCTGATAACGCTGTGATGCTAGAAGACGCCGGCAAAGGGCTAGAACCCCAGACCCGCAAGCTGTTTGAAGTCTGTCAACTGCGGAAGTTGCCGATCTTTACCTTCATCAACAAGATGGATCGCCCCAGCCGGGATCCCCTCGAGCTGATGGACGAAATCGAGACGGAGCTGGGCCTCAAGCCCTATCCTGTAACCTGGCCGATTGGCTCAGGGGAGCGCTTCACAGCTTTGTTTGACCGGCGGACTCAGGAGTTTCACTTCTTTGAGCGAGTCTCGGGGGGGCGGCTGCGGGTCAAAGATACCGTCGTTAAACTCGGGGATCCGCAAATTGAAGAACTGATTGAAAAGGATCTCTATTACCAATTTAAAGAAGAGCTGGAGTTATTGGATGGCCTCATGCCCAGCTTGGATCTCAAACAGGTTCATGCTGGCCAGCAAACCCCCGTCTTTTTCGGCAGCGCCATGACCAACTTTGGGGTGGAGCTGTTTCTCAATGCGTTTATCGAGTACTCCCTGCCGCCAATGCCCCACGAGAGCACGGCAGGGCTGATCCCACCCGAACATCCTGAGTTCACCGGCTTTGTCTTTAAGCTGCAGGCCAATATGGATCCCCGCCACCGGGATCGCATTGCTTTTGTACGCATCTGCTCCGGTAAGTTCGAGAAGGACATGGTGGTCAACCATGCCCGCCTCAATCGCCCCATCCGTCTCTCCTATCCCCAAAAATTGTTCGCCCAAGAGCGCATCTCCATCGATGAAGCCTATCCTGGCGATGTCATCGGCCTCAACAACCCCGGCATCTTCAGGATTGGGGATACCATCTACACCGGCCCGAGGTTGCGCTACGCCGGGATCCCCAGCTTTTCGCCGGAGCTATTTGCCTATCTGAAAAATCCCAACCCCTCCAAGTTTAAACAGTTCCAGAAGGGGGTGGCGGAGCTGCGGGAAGAAGGGGCGGTGCAGATTATGTATTCCCTCGACGAGTCGAAACGGGATCCGATCGTGGCGGCAGTGGGCCAGTTGCAGTTTGAGGTGCTGCAGTACCGCCTGGAACACGAATACAATGTTGAAACCCGACTGGAGATGCTGCCCTACACCCTGGCCCGCTGGGTAGAAAACGGCTGGGAAGTCCTCCAGAATTTCCCCAGCCTGTTTAACACCCTCATTGTCAAAGACATTCAAGATAGGCCGGTTCTCCTCTTTAAAAACGAGTGGACCTTGCAGCAATTTATCAGCAGCAACCCCAAAATTAAGCTGAGCAAAATTGCTCCCATCGCGGATCTTGGCCCCGAATCCAAGGACGGCTCCTAAGGCCACTCAGAGCAACCTTCTCCGGGAACCTGCAAGTTCCGCTACCTGACCAAAGCTTTGCTGCTGTCTGGGATCGGGGTTGACATCTTCTCGCTGCCTGGCAATCTCGTTTTTGTAGATCCCAGCAATTTCTTTTTCTTCTTTTTTGGGTCATGCTTGCCAGGTCTTATTTCCAAGGCAAACCCATGGCAGTCGATAAACCGCTTTGCGACCGCTCGTTGTGGGGGCTGGATCCGCAGGCTATTTTTTTGAATCACGGCTCCTACGGCGCGACCCCGAAAACGGTGCTGCAGGCCCAGCGAGCCTGGCAAGAGCGCCTAGAGGCCCAGCCGGTACAGTTTATGGGGGAAGAGCTGCCGCGGGCTTTGCGGGCCGCGGCGGCAGAGCTGGCCCAGTTTGTTGGGGCTGAGCCTGAAAACCTTGTGTTTGTGGAAAATGCCACCGGCGGCGTCAATGCCGTGCTGCGCTCCCTGTCGTTTCGGCCAGGGGATCAGATCGCCTACACCAGCCACAGCTATGGGGCCGTCCGCCAGGCGTTGCGCTATGTCTGTGAACGCTGGGGGGCGGTGCTGGCGGAAGCCCAGGTTCCCTTTCCGATTGCGGGGCCGGAGCAGGTTTTGGCGGCGTTTGCGGCCATTCTCACCCCCCAGACTCGGCTGGCGGTGCTGGATCACCTCACCTCGCCCACGGCTCTGGTCTACCCCTTGGCGGAGCTGATTGGCCTCTGTCGAGAGCGCGGGATCCCAGTCTTGGTGGACGGGGCCCATGCGCCGGGGGTTCTCCCGTTGGAGTTGGAAAGCTTAGGAGCCGATTGGTACACCGGCAACGCCCACAAGTGGCTGTTTGCCCCCAAGGGCTGTGCCTTCCTGTGGGTGGCCCCCCACCGCCAGGCCCAAACCCATCCCCTGGCCATCTCCCACGGCTACGGGCAAGGGTTCACAGCCGAGTTCGACTGGGTGGGCACCCGCGATCCCAGCGCCTGGCTGGCCATCTCGGCAGCCCTGGCCTTTATCCAGGAGCTGGGGGTGGAGAGGCTGCGCCAGCACAACCACACGCTGCTGCTGCAGGCGCGGCAGGTGCTCTTGGAACAATTGGAAGGGATCCCACCTGCCCCGGAGCGGATGCTGGGCTTTATGGCCACCCTGCCCCTGCCACCCTTCTGGCAACAGTGGATCCCGGAGCTGCCTTTGGCGGAGCGGGCCCGCCGCCTGCACGACTACCTCTGGCAGGTGCACCGCATCGAGGTTCCCATCCTTCCCTTTGCCGGGCAGCTTTGGGTGCGCATCTCGGCCCAGGTCTACAACCACCTGGCTGAGTACGAACAGTTGGCGCTAGCCTTGCAGCGGCTGCCGGAGTGATGTGCGCCCTCACCCCCAACCCCTCTCCCTCCGGGAGAGGGGAGATGGAACGGTCTCGCCACCCCCGTCTTGGGTTTGGGTTGCCGGGAAAGTTCGGCTAGAGTCAGATCAGTAGCTGCGTTCACTTCTTGCTCGGATCCTCATGCTCTCTCTGGCTGCCACGCAAGCCCATCTAGGCCCGATCGATCTGGATCGCCTGCTCACGCCTGAGATCCAGCGGCCAGCCCGCTACCTGGGGAAAGAGTTCGGCGCCGCCCACCGCCCCTGGGAGTCGGGGCGGGTGCGGTGGGTGCTGAGCTACCCGGAGCTGTACGAGGTGGGGGCCTCCAACCTGGGCCACCTCATCCTCTACAACATCCTCAACGCCCAGCCAGACCAGTTGTGCGACCGCACCTACCTGCCGGGACCGGATCTGGCGGCCCGGATGCGGCAGTTGCAGATCCCGCTGTTTGCCGTAGAATCGCGCCGCCCCTTGCGCGCTTTCCACATCATCGGCTTCAGCCTGGCCTACGAGCTGGGGGGCACCAACATCTTAGAGATGCTGGATCTGGCCGGGATCCCCCTCAAATGGTGGGAGCGCCAGCCCTTTACCCCGCAAGAGTGTCCCCTGATCTTTGCCGGCGGGCCCACCGCCACCTCCAACCCAGAGCCCTTTGCCGACTTTTTCGATTTCTTTGTCTTCGGGGATGGGGAAGAGGTGCTGCCGGAGATCGGCCAGGTGCTGGCTCAATCTCTAGCCAAGCCCCGCCGCGAGGTGCTCTTGGAGCTGGCCCAGGTGCCGGGGGTGTATGTGCCCCAGTTTTACGAGGGGATCCCGCCCCGCCCCATCGTGCCCGGCGTGCCGGAGCGCATCCGCCGCCGCGTGGCCCTGCCCCAACCGCAGTACTCCATTGGCCTAGTACCGCTGGTGGCAACCGTCCACGACCGCCTGGTCATGGAAGTGCGGCGCGGCTGTACCCGCGGCTGTCGCTTTTGCCAACCCGGCATGCTCACCCGCCCGGCTCGCGATGTGGATCCGCAAGCGGTGGTGGAGGCGGTGGTGCAGGGCCTGCGCAAAACCGGCTACAGCGAATTTTCCCTTTCTTCCCTCAGTTGCTCCGACTACCTCTCCCTGCCGGCGGTGGGGGCCGAGCTGCACAACCGCCTGCTGGGGGAGCACGTCGCCCTCTCGCTGCCCAGCCAGCGGGTGGATCGCTTCGATGAGCAAATTGCCGCCATCATGAAGGGATCCCGCCGCTCGGGGCTGACCTTTGCCCCAGAAGCCGGCACGCAACGGCTGCGGGACATCATCAACAAGGGTCTTAGCGATGTTGACCTCATTCGCGGCATTCGCACCGCCGTCCAGGAGGGCTGGGACAAGATCAAGCTCTATTTCATGATCGGCCTGCCGGGAGAGACTGACGCCGATGTCATTGGGATTGCCCGCACGGTTGAGATGCTGCAGCGAGAATGTGCGGCCTTGGGTCACAAGAAGGTGGAGTTTACCCTCACGGTCTCCAACTTTGTCCCCAAGCCCCACACCCCCTTCCAGTGGCACCGGGTGGACTACGCCGACGTGCAGCGCAAGCAGGCCTTGCTGCAAAAGGAGCTGCGGCGGCTGCGGGGGGTCAAAGCCCACTTCACCGACATCCGCTTCAGCATCCTGGAAGACTTTATTGGCAAGGGGGATCGCTCCCTGGGCCGCATGATCGAGCAGGCCTGGCGGGCCGGCGCCGGCCTGGACGCCTGGTGGGAAAACATCGACGCCGCCTATGCCGCCTGGGTCAAGGCCTACTGCGGCGAAGCGGTGGATCCCAGCGCCGATCCGGTTGCCCTCTGCGCCCATCTCCCCATGCGCGAATTGGGCCTAGAGGATCCCTTGCCCTGGGATCACATCGATACCGGCATCGACAAAAAATGGCTGCAGAAAGACTACCGCCGCGCCCTGGAAGCCATCACGGTGGAAGACTGCTCCTTTGAGAAGTGCTCCGCCTGCGGCATCTGCGGCCCCGGCTTTGGCCACAACATTGTCATCCCGCCCCCGCCCGTCCCACCCCTGCAAAGCCGGCCCACCCCCACCCCAGATCCCCTGGAGCCGCAGCCGCCCGCCCAGCGCTTCCGCATCACCTACGGCAAAACTGGGGATCTGCGCTGGCTGGGCCACCTGGATCTGATGCGGCTGTGGGAACGGGCCTGTCGGCGAGCGGGGCTGCCTCTGGCCTTTAGCGGCGGTTACCACCCCATGCCCCGCCTGGCTAACGCCAACGCCCTGCCCATCGGCCAGGAAGGCTATGGGGAGATCCTCGATCTGGAACTCCTGGCCCGCCCCGGGGCTCCCTTTACCCCGGAGGAGCTGCGCGCCCTGCTGGCCGAGCAACTGCCCCCCGAAATTCCCATCCAGGCCATTCAAGAGATCGGCCTGCGGGATCCCTCGGCTACCGAAGCGGTTTACGCCGCCGAATATCAACTCAGCGTGAGCTGCGAGTTGCCCGAAGCCGACTGGCCGACCTGGGTTACCCAGATCCTGGATGCGCGGGAAATTTGGATTGAAAAATCCACCAAATCCGGCAAACCCTGTCGCTTCAACGCTCGCCCCCTGCTCTACTACCTGGAGTTTCAGGGCCTGGCCCCCGACGGCAGCGCCCGCCTCCTCTACCGCGGCAGTTGCCGCAACGACGGCACTTACCTGCGGCCCAATCAACTCGTGCAAATGGCCGAGTCCTTGGGCTTGCCCCGCTGGACGCTACAGATGGCCAGGCGGCTGCGTCTGCTGTGGCAAGACGGCACCTCCGATCCCGACTGAGGAGCGGCCTCAGGATCGACCGGACAAAAAGGAGACCAAGGCTGGGCTCTGCCCCTGTCTGGAGGGGGGGATCCGACAGGCGCTATGTTGTCTATTGCTGGCTTCTGCCGCTGCGGAGCTTGCCGGGATCAACTTGGCCAAAGGCAGGGCAGGCAGCAGGCAACAGTTTGATCGGATTCTGAAATGGAGACCCAGAAGGATAGCTTGGCGGCCCTGTACTTTAGTTAGTACGGTGCGGAAAAGCCCGCAAGCAACTTCGGTTGCTCGCCAATGGTGCTCAGGGAGTTAGTATACTTGTTGATGAGGCGTACCGTTTCCAGGCGAGCACCTAATCACGGTGAAAAACCCGACCGGTGGCAAGCGCCGAGGAGATGTCAACGTCTCAACCAACCTGATCAGAAAAGGTAAGCAGAACCTTGGAACTTTGCCCCAAGGAACTGTCCAGAGGCGGCTTGACAACGCCTTTACGAGTTCGTCTGTGGACTGCGTAAGAATCCCCCGCTTTCAGGCGGAGGGAGTGTCAACCCTAACTCAGTACCCAGGGCAGGTAACGGGCGCAACAGGGCCCAGTCGATAGGCGGTACAGAGAGGTGTGCCCCTGTGGCCTGGCTCTAGCACTATATTTTTTCTCCTGAGAAGGTGTTTCTTTCCGCGTGCAAACCCTGTCTTTCTGTGGATCTAGGCTGGCACGATTGGGGTTCTGCCACGAACCATCGTCTAATCTCTTCTGGGATGTCTGAGGCGGAGGGGTGTCATCTTGCCTCCTGAGCCTATCCATCAATCCCCATGCAAATCCCACCCAATCCTAAGGATCCGATGAGCTTGGACTCACCTCATCAATGGTGGAGTGGAAGCCCAGCAAATCGGTCATCCTCCGTCAAAGCAGAGCTTAGGGTAATGGACAGCCTCATGATGAATCGATTCTGGCTAAAAAAACTTGAGCGGATCCCGCCAAAAGGACAGCGCCTCGCCGCAAGGAGGGTTCAATCCACAACCGCAGGCCCTGGGGGCGGGGAGGAACGTTAATGCCCAGGCAGATTGTAATTGATGAGCAACACCGCGTCGCTGCTGTTTTTGCCGAAGACCAAGTCCAAGAGCTGATCGTTGCCAGTGGCACCTACCAGGTGGGAGACGTCTACGTCGGGATCGTCGAGAACGTCCTGCCCAGCATCGACGCTGCCTTTGTCAACATTGGCTCCGGCGAACGCAACGGGTTTATTCACGTCAGCGACCTAGGCCCGCTACGCCTCAAGCGCAACCATGCCTCCATCTCGGAGCTGGTTCTGCCACAGCAAAAGGTGCTGGTGCAGGTTATGAAGGAGCCCACCGGCAACAAAGGGCCACGCCTCACCGGCGATCTGGCCTTTCCAGGGCGGTACTTGGTGCTGCGACCCTACGGCAAAGGGGTTCATCTGTCCCGCCGCATCGAGGATCGGGAAGAACGCAATCGCCTCAAGTCGCTGGCTATTTTGATCAAACCCCCCCAGATGGGCCTGTTGGTGCGCACCGAGGCCGAGGGGGTGTCTGAAGAGGCGATGATCGAAGACCTGGAGCAATTGAAAAAGCTCTGGGAGGATATTCAACAGCAGTATCAGGCGGCACGGGGTCCGGGGCTGCTCAGCCGAGATGACGATTTTATCCAGCGAGTGCTGCGGGATGTCTACTCGGAGGACGTCAACCGCATCGTTACCGACTCGCCGGCAGGGGCGAAGCGGGTGCGTAGCTATTTGCAAGGTTGGAACAAGGGCCAGATGCCGCCCGGTGTTGTGGTCGATGCCCACCGCGAACCCACCCCCATCCTGGAGTATTTCCGGGTCAATGCAGTCATCCGGCAGGCGCTGCGACCCCGGGTGGATCTCCCCTCCGGCGGCTACATCGTCATTGAGCCCACCGAAGCCCTGACGGTGATCGATGTCAACTCTGGCTCTTTCACCCAATCGGCCACCTCTCGCGAGACAGTGCTGTGGACCAACTGTGAGGCGGCTACCGAGATTGCCCGTCAACTGAGGCTGCGCAACATTGCCGGCGTGATCGTGGTGGATTTCATCGACATGGATTCCCGCCGCGACCAGTTGCTGGTTTTGGAGCACTTCAACAAGGCCCTCTCCAGCGACAAAGCTCGCCCCCAGGTGGTTCAGTTGTCGGAATTGGGGCTGGTGGAGCTCACCCGCAAGCGGCAGGGGCAAAGCCTTTACGAGATCTTCGGCCACTCTTGTCCTACTTGTGAGGGGCTAGGGATCCTGGCCCGCCTGCCAGGAGCTGAGCCAGGACGGCTGTTGACGGTCGAAAGTGGCCTGCCGGTAACGTTGCCCACTGAGGGGGAGGACGGTTCCAGCCCAAGCCTGCTCCAGGAGGGCGACTCGCAGCGGGCGGGCCTGCGGCTGGGGAGCAATGGGGTGTCGCGAACCGAAGGCCGTGTCTCCCTGAGCCGCTCCCGTACTGCCCCAGAACAGCGACCGGATCTGGAGGAATCGCGAATTGAGGTGGGGCGCAAACGCTCCCGCGACGAGTGGGTGGATCCCCGCGTAGGCCAGCGCCCGGTTTCCCGGAGCGGAGAGGCAGAAGGGGGCAGTCTGGAGGTGCCTGGGGAAGATCTCTTGCAGCCGGCAGGGGGCGGGGCGGAGCAGAAGCGCAAAGAATCCCGGCGTCCCAGCCGGGGAGAAGATGGGGAAGAGCAGGGCTCCCACAGAGACCAGCCTACCGCGGGGCGATCCGCTCGCGCCGGTGGGGTGGAGTCCTCAGAAAGCCGTCCAGCCCGGCAAGCCATTACTGTGGAGATGACCCCCTTGCAACAGCGGGTCTACTCAGAGTTAGGGCTGTCGCCGCTGTTGCTTCTGGATCAGCCACCGCCCTCGGGCCGCGACACGGTGGTTATGGTGGCCCTGCCGGGCACTGTAAAGATGGCCAGCCCGGAAGAGGCGGAGGCCGGTGCAACTTCTGCCAACGGCACGGCGGAGACGGTTGCCCCTGAAGCCGCAGCTTTGCCGGAGCAGGAGCCGGTAAATACTCTTCCCCCGCCAGCACCCTCCGAGCCGCAAACTCCTCCGCCTGTATCATCGATGGCGGAGCCGCCGGCAACGGTGACGCCCCAGGAGGTAGTCATCGACCCGTCTCAGCAATCTCCGGCGGCCTCCAGACGACGGCGCTCCCGCAGCAGCTAGCCGGCCCGCTGAGCCCGGGAGCAAACCTCGCCGTTGGTCGGTTGGCTCGGTCAAGAGGATGGTTGGCTCCGGAGTTGGGGGTGTGGACAAGGTGGTGCAGCCCAGCCTGAAGTGGGAGGGATCCCTGTGGCAACAGGGGATGCGGCGGGTGGCAGGCGTGGATGAGGTGGGGCGGGGGGCCCTGGCGGGGCCGGTGGTGGCGGCGGCGGTGATTTTGCCGGCCCATCTGGATCCGGAGGCGCTGTCAGGGGTGAGAGACTGCAAACAACTGCGCCCGCCGCAGCGCGCCCACTGGGCGGAGCGGATTGCCCAAGTAGCCCTGGCCGTAGGCATTGGCAGCGCCTCTGCCGCCGAGATCGACCAGCTCAACATTCGCCAGGCCACGCTGCTGGCCATGCAACGAGCTCTGGCGCAGGTGGGGGAAGTGGAGCACATCCTGCTGGATGGGTTGCCGTTGGCAGAGCTGGGATCCCGGCAGACGGCCCTGGTCAAAGGGGATCAGCTTAGCCTCTCCATCGCCGCCGCTTCCATCGTGGCCAAAGTCTGGCGGGATACCCTGATGCAGAGCTGGGATCACCAGTACCCCGGCTACGGCTGGCGCACCAACGTCGGCTATGGCACGCAGGAGCACCGACTGGCGCTGCAGCGCTTGGGGCCAAGCCCCCAGCACCGCCGTAGCTTTGCCCCCCTGCGAGACTTGCAGGCAGGCGAAATTGGAGGGTAGGATAGAGTCCACGTACTGCCCACGTAGCTCAGCGGACTAGAGCACTGGGTTCCGGTCCCAGGGGTCGGAGGTTCGAATCCTTTCGTGGGCGTTTCTTCCAGAAGCAGACAGCGAAGGAGCATGACTCTAGTCAATAATAAGCTCAACTATACTGAAAATAATGTATAATATGTTCAGTACGGATTACTACCAGTTGATCTTTCTGTTTACTTTCGAGTCTGCCAACATGGTAGCCAAAGCAAAGCAGAAAATTGGTAGTAAGACGACACGGAAACTGCGCTTTGGGTATTCTACTCAAAGCTTTGCGGGATACCGCCATTCTGTTTGGACTCCGTCCCGCTAACGCGAATGGAAACAAGCAGAATGCTATCGCTGCATAGTTGAACAGTGATGTTCAGCAGTGTTCAGCGTAAATGTATCAGCACTTCTCTCAGCAGGATCTGGATCTAAGCCTTAGCTAGGGGCTCGCAGTGGGTTCTGGTAGCACATAAACGGACTCCACCTGGCCTCCTGCTGCTGGCACGGCCTGGATGGTGCCTTTTTCGATGTGATAGACGACTTTTTCTGCTTGCAACTGATTTTCCCCTTGGCGGATGGTGACCTGGCCCTCCAGCTCGATCCGCTGCTCCCGGCTGTAGTACACCGCTCTCTGGGCGCGGGCCGTGAGGCGCTCGGCGGGAAAGCTGAGGGTGACATTGCCGGTGGCTACAAACACCCCCGTGTTGGCATTGGCCTCCTGGACATCGGCGCTGATGCTGAGGGCACGCGGGTTTTGCCCCCAAGCCAGGCTGGGGATTGCCAGCAGCAGCGCCACCCCCACCGCCCAGGCTACCCCCCTTAGCTGGCACCTGTTTTTCTGCTCAAGGTCGATCCCGACCGCCATGCGCATCACCCCAATCAAACCACCCCACCTGCCAGTCTAGCCCGGGATCCCTGGCCCCGCTGGCGGGGCAGCGCGTTAGTCCTTACCATTTCCTCCCTTGGGCAGGCCTTGGGCCAGTTGCTTTTCCAGCTCGCTGACCCGCTGCAGTAACTGGCGGTTGGTTTCCAGCAGCTCGCGGGCTTGGCTGCTGAGATAGGGATCCGATTCCCACCAGTTGATCCCAATCTCCTTGGCCTTGTCCACCGAAGCGATCAGCAGCCGAATGCGCACATTGAGCAGCTCCACATTGCCCACCGAAACGGTGATATCCCCGGCGATGACAATCCCCTTGTCCAAAACCCGCTCCAAGACATCGGCCAGAGAGGAGCCATGCGTTGCCGTGGCCAGGGGTTGAGAGGTAATAGGCACAGAGAATTTCCCTCCAAAGTGTGCGAAAGCATACAAATATCAGCCGGGCAGTTGATCCAGCAAATAGTTGAGCACCTGGGCTCCTTCCTCGTAGCGCTTGCCGGCCCTGGGCAACAGCACGTCGGCGCACAGAGCGCGAAAATCGGCATTGTCCTTGCTCACCGCCAGCTCGTGCTCCTTGACAATGCGTCCGATCATCAGACAACTGCGCAGGCTGGGGTGGCGGGTCAGATCCAATTTGCGGCGAAAAGCGCGGACGATGTGGACGATCTTGAGCGCATCAGGGGCAGAGAGACCGATGCGCGCGGTGAGGATCTCCTTTTCGGTCTCGATATCCGGCTCGCCGATATCGATGGTGATCATCCGATCCAGCAGCGCATCCTGGGCCTTGTGAACTCCGGTGTATTCCTCTGGGTTGGAGGTGAAGATGGCCCGGAACTGGGGATGCACCCGCAGATACTCCGAGCGGTTGCTGTCCGGCGGCAACACCAGCAGCCTCTCTTCCAAAGCGCTCAGGAGGGCGTTGTTGGCCTCCGGGCGGGAGCGGTTGAACTCGTCGTAGATGAGGGTGAACCCCTCGCGGCAGGCCAAGGTGAGGCGGGCATCCACCCAGCGCTGCTGCACATCCTCCTCCGTCTTCACCACCGAGTGGATAAAGTTGTCCACCACCCGCCGATGGGTAAAGCCGGTGCGCCCCCCGATCAGGTCGGAAGAATCGAAGCGATCGTCGCCGTAGATCAGCATGATGGGACGGCCCAGCAGGCTAGCCAGATGCATCGCCAGGGTAGTCTTGCCCGTGCCCGAAGGGCCCCGCAGATGCACCGCAAAACCCGATTGCAGATAGCGCAAAGCGCGGCGGGTAATCCGCTCGATGTAAGGAGTGTTTACGAACTGGCGGGGACGCGCCTGCAGAACCGTGGCCATAGCAATACCCAACTCTCAATTGCCTTGACGCTCTTGCCTCGACTATAGCGGCAACGGTCTTCTTGCGCTCACAGGTGTTAGGCCGGGATCAGATGGCAACCGTCGCTGACACCATACGCCGCAAGGTGGCCAGGATCTCGGAGGGATCCACCCCCAGATCCACCGCACCGCGGGCCAGCAGATCCCGCACCCGCTCCCGATCCCCGATCACCTGCAGCAAAGTTAGATCGGGAGCCTGCGCTTGCAGGTTGGTTACATAGTTGTTGACGTAGGCCATGATGCGATCCGAACTTGCCTCCTGCGGGGGCGCGGGCCGAACTGGAGCAGGTTCAGGTGGTGGCGGAGTCACCACAGGCTGAGGGGGAGGAGGAGCCGCCTCTTCTGAGACCGCAACCACAGGCTTTGGCAGGGAAACCTCAGCCGAAACCGTTTTCGAGGCATTGGCCGAGCTCTCAGACTTTTCACCTTCCAAGCCCTCAGAAGGGATGATGGGTTGGGCCTCTGGGATCCCATTCCCCCAGACCTGCTCGTGCAACGCCCTGCGGAAAGCCGCCAAAGCTTGCCGCAGAGCCTGGGCCTCTGCCCGCTGATCCTGAGCGACCTGAGCCAGCTCCTGCCGCGCGAGCTGCTGCAAAGCCTGTACCCGCTGCCGCAACTCAGCATAAAAAGACTGGCGAGCTTGTCGAGTTTGGCCGGCCATGGTCTGCCGGGCCTGTGCACAGGTGCTCAGCAATCTCCCCACCGTCGCTGTCAAGTTGGCTTGAAAAGTCTGCAGCTCCTGCTGCTGGGCCTGCGATTGGGCGGCTCGCTCTTGAGCCATGCGGGAGAGAAGCTCCGCCACCGCTTTGACCCGCTGGGCCACAGCCTCCATGCGAGAATGCTCGTCCAAGGCCCGCTGCGCCGCCCGGCTCTGGTTGAAGCTCTTCAGTTGCCTACGGGTTTGCTCCCTCTGTTGCCGGATTGCCTCTTGTCGTTCCCGGCGGCGTTGCTCCAGCTCGGCTATCAGAGCTCGGTGCTGCTCCAGACGCTGCTGCCGGGATTGACTGAACAAACTTTGATTCTGGGCCACCCGTTGGTTGTGGGCCATGGCCCACTGTTCCCGCAAACTCATGGCGCTCCCTCTCTCCTGTTGGTTTTTACTTTGACACTCCCACCGCCTAAAGGCGGGGGATTCTTACGCAGTCCACAAAAGAACCCGTAATGGCGTTGTCAAAGCGCCTCTAGACAGTTCCTTCACGCAAAGCCCCAAGGTTCTGCTGACTTTCTTAAGCAGGTTGGCGGCAGCATTTGCCTCAGCGTTGACCAACCACCCCTTTGCCGTTTGGTACAGGCCCCGCTTGACACGCTTTCCAGAGGGTCTCCACCCGTCGGGTTTTTCACCATAACTAGGTAGCCCATCTCCATCTAGGAAGCTTGCCTGCGAGCTGTACGCCTCCTCTACCTCAATAAATTCAATGCCATAATGCTGACTACCCTTTTGTGTGGGTCAGGGGCACTACGGCCTTTTTCCCTTCTCCCAGATAGCTGGCTTCGGCACTTGCGTGGCAATGCAAACCGGCAGGCCGCACAAGTCCTCCACCTGGGAGCGGGAATAGCCGGGCTGTTGGTCGGTCAAAGTTGGCCAGAACTGAGCAAAGCGAGGCAGAGACTCTACCCTGGTCCCTGCCTCACTAGCCACCTGCTTCGACAGGACTGCCAAGCCATAGCGGCTGCGGGAGGCAGCTGCCGCCTCTTTACAAGTGGCTGAAGACGGCCAGACTTAGACGGCAGGGGCAGCAGCAGTAGCCGTCAGGCCCACCGCCTCGGCGTATTTCAGGTAGGTTTCCACCGAAGCCACGACAACGCGAGCTTCAATGGCCAACAGCTCGATCCCCACCAGAGAAACCCGCACCCAGGCATCGACCACGATCCCTTTGTCCAAAATGCGGTCGATCACTTCGGCCAGGCTGGAAGAAGAGTTCACTTTCTCAACTGCCATGACGATCTCTCCTGCACTGATGATGGTTGGATGGTTGAAGACGAATCGGCGGCAAAATTGCAGGTTGGAAGGGATCCTAACCTTGGATCGGCCCCCTGGGGTAACACCCGCCCCTTGTATCACCCCAGCCCCATTGTGCTGGCTTTTTTCGGGGAGAACACCCGTAGATTCGCTTAAAAAACGTGACGGGCTGACAAGAGTCGCCGTCTCCTCCGAGCGCCACCCCGCCTTCATAGTACCCGCTGGTAGAGAAAATGGGTCAAAGGGTGAGAGCGTCCCGGGGAGAGGCCCTCAAGTCAGGGTGCGGGCCGGCAGGGATCCCCTATACTGAGAGCAGTGCGCTTGCCGACATGCCGTCCTTCCGCTGGCCAAGAGGGCTGCTGTGACCGAGTTCAACACCGGGATCCCAAGCGTGCGTCGCCTGCAGCGGGTGATCCGGGATCGGGAAATCGTTGAGGTTAAGCTCAATACCGGCGATGTCTTCGTCGGCCAGTTGCGCTGGCAGGATCCCGACTGCCTTTGTTTGGCCGACGCTGAGGGACAAGAATCGCTGCTGTGGCGCTCCGCCATCGCCTTCGTCAAAGTCAGACCTCCCTCCTAAACCCAAACCCCTGCAGCCCTTGGCCGTCGCTGGCTTCCCGGCGGCAAGGGTTTCTTTGGCGCACCTATCGACAGCTCTGGCCAAAGCCCCCGGCGAAAAGGCTATGATTCAGCAAGAAGTGTGAAAAAATTTACCCTCCTCCCCTCTAGCCATGTCAACCGGCCCCATCGAGCTTGCCCTGCAACCTGTCGCCCAGCGGCATAACCACTACAGCCGCGAGGATTTTTTTCGCTTCGACCGCTCCCAGGGATCCCTAGTAGACTGGACGGGCGCGCGCAACGTCTTGGTAAGCGAGGATTTTATCCTAGGTTTGCAACAGGGCCTGGAAGAAGAAGTGGGGGATGCCTCGGCCTCCTTGATGTACACCATTGGCCGCGAGTGGGGCCGCAACGATGCAATCCACTTCTCCCACTGGTTTGAGGAAGAGTATCGGCGCAAACCCAAGCAGAGCCACCTGATGTTCCTCTTGGAAACCTGGTGGTGGCCCTTGACCTCGCAAGGCTGGGGGCGCTGGGAGGTGGAGACCGAGAGCCGGCGGCAGGGGTTTATTTTTATCAACCTCTTTGACTCCGCCGTGGCCCGCACCCTGGGGGATGTGGGCAAGCCGGTTTGCCATCTCTACGCTGGCTTATTTGCCGGGTTTTTCAGCGCCATGGTGGAACGGCAGCTCAACTGCATCGAGATCCAGTGCTACTCCATGGGAGAAAGCTACTGTAAGTTTTTGCTCGGCAGCAAAGATCGCATCGATGCGGCTGCCTTTTGGCTCAACGAAGGGGCCAGCGCCAGCGAAATTGCCCAAAAGTTGCGCTCCGGTCAAGGAGTGACCAAGCCATGACAGCAGAGGTTTTTCTGGAAGAATCGGTGCAGAGCTTTTTTGCTCGCCTGAATTGGGATAACCGCCCTCTGCAAGACCCCTCGCTGCCCATGCCTTTTGTACGGGTGCGAGAGCATTTTGCCTCCATCCCCTGGACGGGGGATCCCCTGGCTTTGGCGGCCCGTTCCTTGGGATCCCTCTCGGCAGCGCTGCCGCCCCAGCCTGAAGAGGAACCGATTACTTTGGCCGATTTATTCAGCCTGTTTTGAACGCCGACACCCGCTGAGCACCCACCAACACTTTGGAGAAGTGAGATGGTGAGCCCACTGGAGCAGATGCTAATTGAGGCCGAGGCCCGCTACCTCACGCCGGAGCAACTGGAGCAGCTCAAAGCCTATGTGCTCGGCTGGCCAAAGCGGCTGCACGTGTACCGGGTCGTACGGGAAGGGGAGAGCCAGATGGTGAGCCGCACCCTAGACACCCTTCAAAAGGAGATGCCCAATCTTTCTCCGCAAACGGTAAACCTGTGCCGGCGGCACCTGCTCCTGTTGCTGCGTCAGAGCGCCCTGGCCATGTTGCTGCAGGACGAAAACCTCTTGAAGGAGCGGCTGATCGAGTGGATGGAAGAGGAGGTGCGCCTGTACGAGCTGCAGAGCGTTTATGAGGTAGTCCATCGGACTTTTCAGCAAGAGCTTAGGGATCACCTAACTCCCGGCGAACTGGAGTTCATCCGCCCCTGGATCACCCAAGTGCAGGCAGCTTTGCTCTCTTTAAACGGCCTCAAATCCGCCTAGAACCTTCCCCACCGCCTTTTGGTAACTTACCGATACTGATAACCCAGGGATCCCCTATGGCCAGCACCCCCCCCATCCCCAGCAGCCTCGCCGACTTTGACCCCTACACGCCTGTTTTGGCCAACTATTACGCGCCCAGCGCCTATCTGCAAGGCGATCTGGAGTCCGGTTTGCTGGAAAGTCGCCACGGCGACCGGCTCTTGGCCCTTCCAGAAGCATTGCTACGAGGCATCTACACCGGCTTGGAATACGAGACAGGGCAGGCCGCCCGCCTGGTATTGCGCAACTGTGGCCGTATGTGGGGCAAAGAGTTTTTCCGCCGCTTTGCCCAGGAGCTCTCCGACTACTACCAGAAGCCTTTGTCCGAGCTGGAGATGGGGCTCTTTTTACAAAATCTCAAACAAGCCTGGAAGACCCACGGCTGGGGGCTGATCGACATCGACTGGACCTACAAAAATCAGGGGGTGCTGGTGGTGTCGATCCGCAACTCTCCCTTTGCCGCTGCCACACCCCCCCACTTCAAGCGCCCGATGGGCTTTTTGGAGGCAGGGCTGTTGGCCACCTGGTTTAGCCAGCTGACCGGCCAGGATCTGGGCTGTGTGCAAACCACCAGCGAGGCTTTGGGAGCGAAGAGCAACTTGTTTATCTTGACCGCTGCCGCCCGCCTCAAGGAAGGAGAGGCCTGGGTGGACTCCGGCCTCAGCCACGACCAGATCCTGGAGAAGTTGTTACAGCCCGCCCCGTAACCAGATCCAGCAGCGGGATGGGATCCCGTCGGGACGAGTCTGTATAATTCTCTGGAAGCAGGACGAGCTCAAGCGCTTGAGGGTGTAGCCATTGGGGTGGCGGGTCAGAGCAATCCGAGGGGCCATCACCGTTCCGGCAAACACTGCCGAGGCCATTGGCGCTGCGGTGAACGAGCTACTGGACGCCCTGGAACATCGCAACGCCATCAATCCGGCGGAGTTGGTGAGCGTCATTTTCTCCGTTACCCCCGATCTCAACGCGGCCTTTCCTGCCCAATTTGCCCGCCGCCGCCCCGGCTGGGAGTTGGTGCCTCTGTTGGACGTGCAACAAATGGACGTCAACGGCGCTCTGCCCCGTTGTATCCGCGTTTTGATCCAACTGAACACCCCGCTGGCCCAGGCTGAGATGCACCACGTCTATCTGCGAGGTGCCCGCGAGCTACGGCCTGATCTCAGCCCAGTTTAGGAGGATAGCTTCTCGCGCAGCCGAGCCTCCCACTGTTGCAGTTGCTCCTGGAGAGCGGCCATCTCCGCTTCGCGACGGCTCAGCTCTTGACTTTGCCGGGTCAAAGATTGACGCCAGCTTTCGATCTCCGCCAGGTCGGCCAGGCTGCGGGCCTGCGAGAGGCTGTGCAACATCTCCACCAACTTCATCGCCGCCTCTTCCACCCGCTGCACCTGCCGATTTTCCGCAAGCTCAACCAGCAGCAATACCCCCACGTTGTAGGAGGCTGCCTCCTTAGAGGTAACCCGTTCTGGCTGGCGAAGCGGCGCCCAAACCCCACCCTCGGCTTGCTGGGCCAAGAGCTGCAGCTCCGCCTGGCCAAAAAGACTTTTCTTGTCTACCCGCGCCAGATACAGCATGAAGCCTACTGGAATGTACAGGCCATCCTAGCACCGATCCCCTTCCTTTGAGGGATCCTGCCCTAAAACCGGGATGGTTGTCCCTGGGAGGATCGATGTTAAGATCGGCTGCGAAATGGGTAAGGCCTGACGCCTTCCTGTTTTCAGCAGTTTAGGGATCCCTGGCATGTTTCTCACCCAAAGCCCCTATTTTTTGATGGCAGCGCTGGTGGCAATTGCCAGTGGGGCCATCTTTGCGGTTCGGTTCATCAAGCGAGAGGCTTCCGCAGAGTCGGATGTGATTTTCGCCACGATGGGCCTGATCTATTCCATCAGTTTGCTTCTGGAGGGTCAGCGGCTCATCCCGTTGCTGTTTTTTGCCCAGGTGCTGCTGGCGGTGATAGCTGGCTGGTTTGCCTTCGAAACCTTCCGATTGCGGATCCTCTTGAACGAAAAGGTACGGCAGGGGGGTGGAGTGCGTCCGGTCGTGGGGCCCCGGGGCTTTAGCCGCACCTATCCACCCGATGGCTATGCCCAGACGCGCAGCGTTTCCACGCGGCCTAGCGGATCCCGCATTCGCGACACCTCCTCCGCCAGCCGCTCCATTCCTGAACGCAGCGAGGAGCCAGCTCGTCGCCCGCGGCCCCAACTGACCAGCGATACCCGTGTGCGCCCCCGCCCTCGCCCGGCAGCGGAGGAGTATTACGAGGAGCAAGAGACCCGCTTCCGTCGGAACACCGAGGACGATGAGCCGGATCCCTCTCGCCGCTCGGCTGCCGAGGACTATCCCGAGGATGTGCAGGAAGAACGAGGCACAGTCACCCGCCGTCGTCCCCCCCGTCTGCCTCAAGACCAGGGTGAGAGCTACGTTGAGGAAAAACCTCGTCGTCCTTCCCGCCGTGTTGTCGAGGTGGAATCGGTGGAAGTGCAAGAGGCGGAGCCAGACGAGTACGAAGATGATTTGTTCTGACCTCACCCTCAAGCCGTCCTGGCCTGAGGGCTGCTCCTGCTGAGGCAACTGATACATTTACGCTGAACACTGCTGAGCATTACTGCTCAGCGGTGAAGCGATAGCATTCTGTCCGTTTCCGTTGTCACTACGCGATGCTGACG
>NZ_JBSSEF010000018.1:0-50262 GCF_054061455.1 Thermostichus sp. OS-CIW-20 | reverse complement strand
AGTGGGAAGCCCACCTCAAGATGAGTCCTCTGTTAAGGTCCCGGGAAGACGACCCGGTAATAGGCTCTAGGTGGAAGTGCAGCAATGCATGCAGCCGAGGAGTCCTAATAGACCGTCTGCTTGACCCAACTGCAGGGGTGTTCTGCCTTCTCTTGCTGTGCAGCTTTCAAGGTGTTTTTCCCTTTGCCTGGTGCCTATGGCGATGTGGAACCACGCCGACCCCATCCCGAACTCGGACGTGAAACGCATCAGCGGCGAACCTACTTGAGGGGTGACCCTCCGGTAACCTAGCTCGGTGCCAGGCTCATCTCTCCACACCAACCCCCCAATACAAGGGGGGTTGTTGCGTATCTCAAGGGGTAACTCTGCAGTCTCTATGGGTGTAGAGGGTGTACGGGATTCCTTCTCCGGGACTATTGGGGTGCTTTCACAGGAGCGGGTGATGGGTTGTTGCGCAAAAAGGGTTGTACAGCTACGAAGCCCAATCCAAAAGAGGCGACTACCAAAAGAACTGCAGTGGCCATCCAAAGCAAAACGGATCCTTGGGATCCGTGATGTTGATCGCGCACCCGTTGGTAGACACTGGTGGCATGAACCTCGCCACCCATATTCTGCATCAACTCTTCCAAGGAGGGAATCTGATAGCCGGCACGGGGGTAAGGAGGCTCAGCAGGAGTGTCTTGACGGGGACGGGGGGGTAGAGTGGAGGGCTGAGATCGGGGCTCAAGGGGGGGGGTGGCAAAGTCAGAGTAAGAGGGAGTTGGATAGACGTTGCCAGGGAAGGGTGAAACCTCGCTGCGAGCTTGGCGTCGCTTGAGGCGATTCAAAAAATCATAGGAGGGAGAGGCTTGGTCATGTTCTGAGGTCAGGCCATCCCCTCGAAAAGGGGCTGCAGCAGCCTCTCTTTCAAGAGCAGCGGCTTGGCTTGTGTCAGCAAGCCGTAGGCTGATTTGCTGTAGGCGCTTCAAGGCCTGGCCCAATTGCCCCTGAAATTCTTGCGCGATGGCAGTAATTTCTCCAGACAATTGTTGATGCAGAGCGCGCAGGCGCTGGTTTTCGGAGGAGAGGCGGCTCACCTGCTGACGGGCAGATTCCAGCTCTTCAGCCACTTGTTGATATACCTGGATTGGCACTGTCCCCGGCCCGGTCTCTAGTGAGGCAGGGGCGCGAAAGCTGCTGTTGCCGGGCAAGCCATTGGGGTTGCCGTTGCGAGCTTCAGAGGGGCTAGAACCGCGAAAGTCGTACTGCATAAGTTGAATCAATCCGTCAGAAAGGATGAAAAGTTGAGGAAGGTGGGCAGGCGGGGATCCCGAACAGACAAGGCCGCAAGGATCACCCAGGGGTAGCGCTGAACACCGACCGGCCGAGGATGCCTAGCGCTATGCTTAGTGTAAGCGGCAATTGCTAACCCAAGCATACCGCTAAGCTTTTTGGATGGGAGCCCCTTTCTAGCAGTTTTTCTCGCCCGCAAGCGTTATTTCGGGATCTCCGAGAGATTGCTCGAGGTGTCGTTTTGATCGAGGAGTTGGGGAATACCCCCCACCCCGTCTGGAGAAGCTGTGGATTCCGACTCTGAAGGGGGAGAGTTCCGCAACGGCCGCTCCAGATCTCGTCGTAGGTGGGTTTCCAACCGTTCCAACTGTTCCAGTTCGGTAACAAAGTCTTTTATACCCTGGAACTTGCGGTACACGGAGGCAAAGCGCACATAGGCAACTTCGCTCAGGCGCTGTAGGCGCTCCAGTACCATCTCGCCAATGCGTAGGGTAGTTACCTCTTGAACGTCTTCCAGTTGCAGTTTTTCTTCGATTTCGTTGACCAACTCCTCCATCTGCTTGACGCTAACCTGGGTTTTTTGGCAAGCGCGCATCACCCCCTGCAAGATCTTGTTGCGGTTAAAACTCTCTCGGGATCCATCCCGTTTAATGACCATGATGGGCATGAATTCGATGCGCTCATAGGTGGTGAAGCGATAGCCACAGGACATGCACTCCCGCCGCCGCCGCACGCTTTGGCCACCTTCTGCCGAACGGGACTCTAAAACACGAATTTCTTGCTTGCCGCAGCGGGGACATTTCATGACGTGGGCTCCTTGAACCAAGTAACACGTGAAGAGAGGGTGCTCCAATTCTAGTGAATACCAGACAGCTAGGCATTGGGGGTGGACTCCCACCAAGCAGCGGCTTGCGCTTGGATTTGGGCCCTCTGCTCTGGCTGGAAGCGATCCAGGTGGGCCAGTACCCCTTTCATTCTTCCCAAGGGAAGCAAAAGGGGCCGGTGGCGCAACAGGAAATCCCAGTAGAAGGTATTGAAGGGACAGGCCCGTTCGCCCACCTTTTCGCTGGGATTGTAGCGGCAATGGCGGCAGTAGTCACTCATTTTGCGGATGTACTGGGCGGAAGCGGCGTAGGGTTTGGTGGAAAGCATGCCCCCGTCGGCAAAGAGGCCCATGCCGATGACGTTGGGCTGCATCACCCAGTCGTAGCTGTCGATGAACACGTCGTGAAACCACGCTTCTACGGCTTGAGGTTGGATACCGCTGATGAGCGCGAAATTGCTGAGCACCATTAGGCGCTGGATGTGGTGGGCATAGCCATGGCGGCGAATTTGCCTCAGGGTGTGCCGCAGGCAGGCCATGTCCGTTTCGCCTGTCCAAAAAAAGTCGGGCAGGGGGCGGTAGTGGCCAAAAAAGTTGGTCTGGGCATAGCCCTGGGGCATTTGGTATTCGTAGAAGCCGCGCATGTATTCCCGCCAGCCCAGGATCTGGCGGATGAAGCCTTCGGCAGAGGGGAGAGGGATCCCGCCGCGATGGTAGGCCTGCTCGGCAGCGGTGATGACTTCTTGGGGGGTGAGGAGCCCTAGGTTGAGGTAAGGGGAAAGGAGGGAGTGGTAGAGGAAGTCTTCTTCGACTTGCATAGCGTCCTGCCAGGGGCCGAAGTGGGGCAGGCGGTGCTGGATGAAGTCCTCAAGCACCTGCAGGGCTTGGGCACGGGTGACGGCCCAGCCAAAGCCTTCCAGGGATCCAAAGTGGTGGCCGTAATGGCGCCGCACTTTCTCCATCACCGCCTGCGTGATGGCGTCGGGGGGAAACGTCAGAGGCGGCGGGTAGCGCCGGCCAGGTTGGGGAGGCTGCCGGTTTTCCCGGTCGTAGTTCCAGCGCCCGCCGAGGGGCTGGGAGCCGTCCATGAGGATGCGGAAGCGTTTGCGCCCTTGGCGATAGAAGTCCTCTAGGAGGAGGCGCTTGCGGCCTGAGGCCCAGTCGATAAATTGGCGGGCTGTCCAGAGAAAGTGGTTATTTTCCAAGACCAGGAGGGGGCAGGGGAGGGCAGACCTCAGCTTTTCCACCTCATCCCGGACGGGAATATCGGTGGGCTGCATGAGGCGGATCTGTTGCAATCGATGTTGCCTAGCCCAGGCTTGCAGGGGTTCGGCATAGTCTTCGGCTTCCGCATAGGTGACGGGGTGACCGCGCTGTTGCAATTCTTGGGCAAAGTGGCGCATGGCCGACCAGACCAGGACCAGCTTTTGCTGGTGATGGTTGCGGGAGCTGGCCCAGGCGTGGGACTCGACAAGGAGAACGGGAACGCGGTGGGGGGGGAGGGCTGAGAGGGAGGCCAGGGCAGATTGCTGCGGATGCAGTTGATCCGAAAGGATCCAAACTCCTTCTGAACCCGTGGTCGAGACGGTCATGGGGAATTCTGGATAGCTTAGATAGCTGGATCCAGGTTGAGTTTAGCTCTAGGGCAGAACGCTAAAGGGAGGGGATCCAGCCGGCTATGGGCGAGATAGCCAGAAGGAAGGTCCAAAAGGGGCAAGGGATCCCCTTTCTCCAGGTCTGGGCCGGGCTGGGGATGGTGGCGCTGCTGCTGCTGCTGGTTTGGAACTGGAGCGATCCCCTGCCGCCGGCCTGGGATGAGGCGCAGCACCTGTTGCAGGCGCAGGCGTTTGGGGATCACCTGAGCCGGTTTCGCTGGGAAGGGCTGTGGTGGCAGCAGTTTTTGCACTTGAACCAGCGCTACCCGCCTCTGGCCTATTGGTTGGGGATCCCGTTGGCAGCGCTGCATCCGTTTGGCCGGGCCGATGGGCAGTTGCTCAATTTGGTGTTGCTGGGGATCCTGACCCTGGCCACCCAGCGGCTGGGGTGGCGGGCCTATCGCTCTTGGGAAGTGGGCTGGCTGGCGGCAGTGTTGGTGCTTCTCTATCCGGGGATCACGGCTTTGGCTCATGTCTACATGCTGGAGCTGCCGCTGCTGGTGGCGGTGACGCTGGCTTTTTGGGCGCTGTGGGCCTACGCGGAGGAGCCGTCCTGGCGGGGGGCGGTGGGGGTGGGGGCGGGGCTGGCGGCGGTGCTGCTGACCAAGTGGACGGGGGTGCTGTTTTTGCTACCGCCCCTGCTGGCTGTTCCGCTGGGGGTGAGGATCCCTTGGCCGCTGCGGCTGGCCCACCTGGCCCTGGGAATGGGGGTGACGCTGCTCTTGTGCTGGCCCTGGTATGGAGCTAACTGGCTGTTTGTGCTCAGCAATGGGTGGGCCTATGCCGACACCGCCCACTACTACGTCACCTGTGCGGCGGGATCCCTGTGCTGGTGGACGGCCTACTTGCGCTGGTTGCCCCTGCAGATGGGCCCTTGGCTATGCCCCTTGCCACTGCTGAGCTTGTGGGGATCCCCAAGCCGGCGGGAGGCTCTCCTCTGGGGTCTCTACGGAGGGGGCTACCTTCTCTACACCCTGGTAGCCATTAAGGATGTGCGCTTTACTTTGCCGCTGTTGCCCCTGCTGGCCATCCTCTCGGCAGGAGGGCTGGCCAAGCTTTGGCGCTACTTGGGCGAGCGCTGGGGGGAAAGGGCGCTGCGCCGGGGAGTGGGCATGAGCCTAGCCCTGGGAGCTCTGGCCCTCTTGAACCTGGGGCAGCCCCTCGCTCCCGGCGTGGCTCCGCTCTGGAAAGGGATCCAGATGCGCTGGCAGGGGCAGCACCCTCAACAGGAGCTGACGCGGTGGATTGGATCCCGGGTGCAGCCAGGTTTGACCGCCACCCTAGGCGTTCTTCCCAACACCGAGCTGATCTCGTCGGAAACTCTCAGCTACTTGGCGGCCCTACAGCGCTGGCCCATCACCTTCCGCGGCGCCGGCCAAACCCCCTGGCCAGAGGTGGAGCTGGCGCTTCTGGATGGGTTTGTGGATGCGCCAGGGGAGCAAGGAATTGTCGGCCCCTACGGTCCAGCTAAGGAGCAAATTCGGCAACTCCTAGACAAAAGTCCTGACTGGCAGCAAGAGCATTTTGATCTGCCGGCGGTGGGCCGGCTGTCCACCTACTTCCCCAGCAAGCCCAGGGTTGTGCTGCAAGAGTTGCCCGCTGCGGCAGAGGCGGTGGAGCTGCTAGAGCTCCAGGTCTTGCCAGAGGAAGAGATCCCAGCCTGGCACTTGCGCTGGCAGGGGCCAGCCCAGGACTTGGCGCAAACCCTCGTCTGGGCGCGACTGGAAGATCCCCAGGGGCAGGTCTTGGCCAAGCGGGCCTGGGTGGTGGGACAGAACCGCCTGTTGCCCTACGCCGCCGGCAGTTGGCAGGTGGAGGAGATCTTGGCCTGGCCAGAGCTGGCAACCAAAGAAGGAATCCTCCACCTGGAGTGGCAACCTCCCCAGGGAAGGCGTCGGTCGTTCAGTCAGCCCTGGGAGGGATCCCGCAGCGGGAAAGGGGGATCCCTTATCTCCCCTGGAGATCCCCTCTTTCTCCTACAACAGGCAGCTAGGGCGGCTGCGATTGGGGATCTGGAGGCGCTCTCCCTCTACCTCAACGCCTGGACGACGTTGCAATATCCAACTTTCCTCACCGATCCGGATCGGGTTTTGATCCGGCAACTGCTGGAGGGAGAAGAGCAATGGGCAGCCGCCCAGAGCTGGCGGGAACGGCAGATCCAAAGCCACTACGAGCTGGCGTTGCTGGAGGTGGCCCTGCTGCGGCCGCAAGCAGCCCAGCGGCATTTTCAGCGGATTGTCGAGCTGGATCCCGAAGACAATTGGGCACGGGCCTATTTGGCATTTTTACGGGTCTTTTTTACCCATGATTTTCGGAGCCTCCAGGGGTTGCAGCAAGAGCTGGCGGCTGCAATTTATCCCCTTTGCCAGAAAGCCAATCCGGATTGGGACTTGAGTTGGCTCTGCGCGGCTCTTTAGGAGGAAGATCCAGATCTATTTGAGAAACTTGAGAAAGCAGGAAATCGGCAAAAGCTTTGGCTACCACCGAGAGGCGCTTGGAGCGCAAATAGACCAAATGCCAAAATCCACGGATGGGAAACTCTTCCACATCCAAAATGGTCAAATGGTTTTGCCAATCTCCCAGAGCCAACACATGCTGAGACAAAACCGAAATGCCCAGCCCGCCGATAATGCCCTGGCGAATGGCTTCGCCACTGCCTATCTCCATGCGGATGTTGAGCTTGAGGTTATGTTTGTCGAAGAGCCGCTCCACCGCCATGCGGGTGCCGGAGCCGGGCTCGCGGGCCAAGAAGGGCTCTTGAGCAATACGGGCCAGGGGGATCCGCTTCTGGCCCGCCAAAGGATGGTGAATAGGAGCCATCACCACCAAGGGATTTTCTAGAAAAGGTTGCGCCACCACGTCCAAATCTTCCGGGGGCATCCCCATCACATAGAGATCGTCCATGTTGTGGCTGAGTCGCTCCAAAACCTGCTGCCGGTTCAGCACCTTGAGGGATACATCGATGCCGGGATACCGCTGACAAAACGTGCCCAGCAGGCGGGGAATAAAGTATTTGGCCGTAGTGACCACACCAATGCTCAGTCGCCCTTGTTTTAACCCCTTCAGGTCGGCGAGGGTCATCTCAAATTCGTTCAACTGCTCAAAGATTTTTTGACAAGTTTGGTACAAAGCTTGCCCCGCCTCTGTGAGATAGAGCCGCTTGCCCACCTGCTCAAACAGCGGCAGCCCCACCGATTTGCTCAATTGCTTGATCTGCATGGAAATCGTGGGCTGGGTCAGGTAAAGCTCCTCAGCGGCACGGGTGAAGCTGAGATGACGGGCAGCAACCTCGAAGATTTGCAACTGGTGCAGCGTAATGGCCTTCATGGAGAATCAAGGATCACTAAAGGTTTACTCTTAAATCATAAAACTCAATCTATGACCCTTGGCGAGATTTCCCTGAGAGCTCGCCGGCTCGAGCGGGTCTCCGCGGGCTCTTCTTCTGGAGGACGGAGAGGGACTGGCGAGCCGTTTAGCTACTGTGAGAATGTCGAAGGCCAGGTGCTACCACCCCTTTTTGGGCAGATCTGGAGGAGAAGGGTAAATTAGGATAGGAAGACACGGTTGTGCGGTGTGGAGCAGCGCCTGGTTTTTTCCCGGAGCAGCGCAGATGGCAGTTTACGAAGGCAATTTTGTTCAGACGGGGGATCTGCGTCTGGCCATTGTTATCAGTCGGTTTAACGATTTGATTGCCGGCAAATTGTTGGAGGGGTGCCAAGATGCCCTGAAGCGGCATGGCATCGATGTCAGCTCGGAGAGCCAGCAGGTGGACTATTACTGGGTGCCCGGCAGCTTTGAGGTGCCTATGTTGGCCTGCCAACTGGCGCAGTCCCGCCGTTACGATGCCATCATCTGCCTGGGGGCGGTCATTCGGGGCCAAACCCCCCATTTCGACTATGTGGCAGCAGAGGTGGCCAAGGGGATCGCGGCAGCCAGTTTTCGCACCGGCGTGCCGGTCATCTTCGGGATCCTCACCGCCGATACCCTACAGCAGGCGCTGGAGCGGGCTGGGATCAAGAACAACAAAGGCTGGGAATACGCCATGAGCGCTCTGGAGATGGCCACCCTGATGCGTCAAGTAGCTCCCCTCTTGCAAGGGAGCGACAGGGCTGCCAGCAATGGGGCGGCCTCCCGCCCCTCTCTGCCCGGTGGAGCGGAAGCCCTGCAGCCGGGGGTAACTCTGGAGGGTGCCGCCTACTGACGGCGGGTTAAACGGGTGAGCACCTCGTTGGAACGCTGCACAAAGGCCCGTGCGGCTGCCGGGTCAAAGCTTTTCTGGGTAATCAGCGCCAGATCGTAGATGTGGTTGCAGATGAGGTTGACCAGCTCCGGATCCCGCCCCTCCTCGGCCAGAGCCTGCAGGTTTTGGATCAAGGGGTGGGCGGTGTTGAGCACCAGCGTGTGCTCTTCCAAAAACTCCATTGGCTTCTGTTGCAGGATGGCATTAAGCTCCTGCAGGCGCCGCAGCGCCTCCGGCAGCAGGATCATAGCCGGAACCGACTCCGACTTGAGGGCCTCGGCTTTGATCTGCAGCTTCTCTTTGCCCAAAGCCTGACGAAAGAGATCCACCAGCTTTTCGCTGCGGGTTTTTTGTGTTACCGGGTCGACGAGCTCGGCAGCTTTGTCTTTTTGGATCAGCGTCTCGTCCAGCTCGGAATCCACCCGCTTAAATTGGATCCCTTCTTCCCGATACTCCCGCTCCAGGAAGCTGCTGAAGTGGCTGTCGATCCAGCTATCCAGCATAATGACTTCTAGTCCTTGGGAGCGGTGCAGGTCGATATAGGCGCTCTGGGCTGCCTCGTCGGTGGCGTAGTAAACCCGCTTATTCTGTTTCTCCCGCGTGCGCTCCAGGTACTCTTTGAGGGTCACGTACTCAGGTTTATCGGCAGGGGATCCGGCCAATCGGAAGATGAGAATGTCTTTAATCTGGGCGAAGAACTTGTCGTTGTTCATCGCCCCAAATTTCATGAAGAGGCTGATATCCGGCCAGACCTTGACATATTTTTTGTAGTCTTCTTTGTAGAGCTCGTTGAGGCGATCCGCCACCTTTTTGGCCACGTGATCCCCAATGCGCCTGACGGTACGGTCATTTTGTAAAAAACTGCGGGAGACGTTGAGGGGAATGTCTGGGCTGTCGATGGCGCCGCGCAGAGGCAGGAGGAATTTGGGAATGACTTCTTCGCAGTTATCCTGGACAAAAACTTGGTTGCAATACAGCTTGACCTGACCCTTAGTGGGATCGATATCAGGCCGCAGCTTGGGGAAGTAGAGGATCCCTTGCACGATGAAGGGGTAATCTGTGTTGATGTGTACCCAGAAGTGGGGATCCTCTTGGAAGGGATAGAGGTAGCGGTAAAACTCTAGGTAATCCTCATCCTTGAGCTCAGAGGGAGGAATCTTCCAGAGGGGCTTTTGCCGGTTAATGACTTCTCCGTTGAGTTTAATGGGGACGGGAATGAAGTCGCAGTATTTGCGCACCAATTCGCGGATGCGGCCCGGCTCCAGGTACTCCTCGCTATCCGGGCTGAGGTAAAGGGTAACCGTGGTGCCGATGGCGGAGCGCTGGGAATCGGAAAGGGTAAAAGTTGGGCTGCCGTCGCAAGACCATTTCACAGGGGTGCTGCCCGGCTGATAGGAAAGGGTGTCGATCTCCACCCGCTGCGCCACCATAAAAGAGGAATAGAACCCCAGGCCAAAGTGGCCGATGATCGCCTGTTCTGCGTCTTTGCCTTTGTACTTTTGAAGGAACTCCTCAGCGCTGGAAAAGGCCACTTGGTTGATGTATTTTTTCACCTCTTCGGCAGTCATGCCGATGCCAGTGTCGCTGACCGAGAGGGTCTTGGCCTCTTTGTTGAGCGCAATCGTGATTTCTGGCTCCGGGGGATCCGCCACTTCGCCAGCCAGTTTGGCCATCTTCAGCTTGGCAATGGCATCGGCGGCGTTGGAGATCAGCTCTCGCAAAAAGATCTCCCGATCCGAATAGAGAGACTGCTTGATGATGGGGAAGATGTTCTCGGTGTGGATGGTGATGGATCCCTGTTCCAGCACAGTCATAGATGGCTCAGCACGCAAACAAGCTAGTGCCAATCTACAGAGGCAACAGAGGCCCCGACAAGCCGAACTGTTTCCAGAAATCCGCACTCGCCACCGAACCGGCCCTAGAGCTGAGCCCCTCTGGCCGGACTCTGCGCCTGGTCAATATCGAGGGTAAGCTGCTGGGCCCAATCTTGGCCGATGCGAATGGTGATGTCGGAGTTGAGCACGCCGGTGGATTCCACCCGCAGCTCTCCTAGCCCAAGGGCGGCCCGCACCTGCTTGGCTCCCTCGCGATCCCCGCTTTGGGCGAGGATCTCTGTTTGCGGCAACACCTGGGGGCTGTCTTCGACGGCAAAAACCTGGGTATAACCCTGTCTAACCAGTTCTTGCACCATGTGGCGGGCCATTCCCGGCTTGCCGGTAGCATTTTGCACGGCTATGCGCAGGCGTTGCGGCGGAATGCGGGCTACCTCTGCCTCTAGGCCAAAGTGGGAGACAGCCACCCGTCGGATCGCGGCTGGATCCGGCAGCCAATAGCTGGTGGAAAATTCTCCTGGCTGACTGAAGCGGCCCGGCAACAGCACCAGGTCGATGCGATCGCCCCCAGAGGTGAGGACAAACTTGGCCAAGCTCAGAACCTCTTCCCAGGTGAGGTTGGTATCCAGGTGGGTGCGGACGACCTGCAAAACCTTCGGGATCCGAGGCCAAACGGCGGGGGAGAGCAGTTCTCGACTCAGGGCCCGCAGCAGTTCCTGTTGCCGTTGCACCCGACCAATATCCCCCAACCCCAGGTGATCGCGGCGAAAGCGGGCAAAGTGGTGGGCTTGTTCGCCGTTGAGGCGTTGCCAGCCGGGCTCCAGGTTGATGAATAGCCGCTGCGTGTGATCTACGTAGTGCATCGGCTCCGGCACGTAGACTTCCACACCGCCCACCGCATCGATCAGCTCTTCCAGGGCATCGGTATTGAGGCGAACGTAGCGGTCAATCGGGATCCCGCCCAGCAAGGTGCTGACCACCTGGGCCGTTAGAGCTGGTCCACCCACCAGGTTGGCTGCATTGATCTTGGTGACACCAAAGCTGGGCAAGCGCACGCGGGTATCGCGGGGGATGGATAGGACGGTAATCCGCCGCGCTTGGGGATCGAAGCGGGCCAAGAGAATGGTGTCGGTGCGGGTGTTGAGACGCTCCCGTTCTCTGGACAAGGGCAGGGCGGGATCCGGGTTGTCGGTGCCGAGAATGAGAATATGCAACGAGCGATCCAGAGCTGCCGCCCGCAAAGCATCCGGACGGAAGGCTTCTTGTTCGCCGGGAGTGAGGGAAGTGGGGATCACCGGACGGGGCAACATCACAGCCAAGAAGGCGCCGGCGGAGCCCGCCAACACAGCCGTGGATCCCAACAACAGCCAAAGGATCCCCTGGCGAATGGCCTGCTGACGAGCGGCGCGGACACGGTCTGGGCGGGGTGGATAGTGGAAAGAGGACATCAGGTCAAACCGGGCCTCGCGAGCGCCTGCAGGAAGGGGTGTACTGTCTAGGTGGTGTTGCCAACCCCACCAATTCAAGGTCATGTTACCGCA
Source organism: Thermostichus sp. OS-CIW-20 (assembly GCF_054061455.1). Lineage (NCBI taxonomy): Bacteria > Bacillati > Cyanobacteriota > Cyanophyceae > Thermostichales > Thermostichaceae > Thermostichus > Thermostichus sp. OS-CIW-20. The sequence goes on along the minus strand of NZ_JBSSEF010000018.1, from coordinate 38,899 downwards.
TCCTTATTCTCTAGGACTGTCCATACCCAACTTCGGCGAGATGGCAGCTTCCCCGGCGGGATCCCTGCAACTGTTGCTGGCGAAGTCGGAGGTGCACTTGTGGCTCCAAGTCTTGCCGCCGCTGGCGGAGTTGCTCTCTCAGCTTGATCTTCTTTCTCAGGAGGAACGGCAGCGCGCGGAGCGTTTACAGCGGCTGGAGGCTCGGCGTCGCTTTCTGGGTGGTCGTTTGCTATTGCGAACCCTGCTTGGCCGCTACAGCGGCCTCCCTCCCCACGCGATCCCCCTCGGCTACACCACTGCCGGCAAGCCCTATTGGCCGGATCCACCCCTACCGCTGCAGTTCAACCTCAGCCACTCCCACGAGTGGATCCTGGTTGGCTTGACGTTGCAGCGTCGAATTGGCGTGGACCTAGAGCGGATCCGGCCCGTGCCCCGCTGGCAGCGCATTGCCCAGCGCTATTTTTCCGCCGCCGACCAGGCCCGCCTATGGATCTGTCCACCAGCAGAGCGGGAGAGGGTTTTCTTGGAGCTGTGGACGCAGAAAGAAGCTCTCCTGAAAGCCATGGGCGTGGGGCTGGCTGGAGCCAGGATCGGGGCCGGGGATCCCTGTTGGCTGACCCTGCCTCTGCCGGTTGCCGAGGGCTATGTTGCCGCTGTGGCGATGGAACAGCGGGAAGCCGGCGAGGCAGCTCCGACTGTGCGGCTCTATGAAAGTGCCGCTCCCCTGACCCCCACTTGAGCTGCTATCTTGGGTTTCCAAGCTAAGTTTTCAGGGTGTCGCCATGTGGAGTGGGCTGCGTCACCTCCTCATTTTGGGCCTCTGTCTGTGGATTGGGTTCGTCGGGATCCCGCATCCGGCATGGGCGCGAGATCTGTCGCGGCAAACGCCCCAGGACAAAGCTGTCGAGTTAGGTACTGCCGACAACCAGTTGGTCTTTGTGCCCAAAGAGCTCTTTTTTCGCAACGGCAACCTCTATCGTTTGCACTTGAGCAACCCCAGCCAGTTGAAGCACTATTTCAGGGCCAAAGATTTTGCCGATGCCGTTTGGACTCGCAAGTTGGAAGTGGCCGGTGTGGAAATCAAGGGCCAGATCCGAGAACTGGAGCTGAAGCCAGGCGCGGCGGTGGAGTGGCAATTTATTCCTTTGAAATCTGGGGTTTACTCTCTGGTTTGCACCATTCCCGGCCATGCCGAAGCGGGTATGATCGGGCAGATCACGATTGGCGACTAGGCTATCTCCTGGGCTAGGGGAGCAAAAGGGGATAGAAAAGAGAAGAACGCTGCCAGGCAAATCCTTCTATGAGAAACCCCCTCACGTCCCCAGTGCAGCGCTGGAGCCGGCGACCTCAGGCAGCCTCTTCTCGAAAAGCCCAGCCCCCCCTTTCCGAGCGGGTTGTCGGCTACGCCCTAGCGCTTCTCTCCCTCACTGCCGTCCACGGGATCCGCTACTACAACGAGCCGCAACTGACCGTTGGCAGCCGCTCCCCGCAAACGTTTCTCGCCCCTGCAGCGGCAGAGATCGAGGACGTGGAGGCCACCCAGGCCCGGCAAGCCGAGGCGCGACGGCGGGTGGTACAGGCCCTCAAAATCAACAGCGCCGCCAACGAGAGCATGCGGCAAAATCTGGAGGCCCTCCTGGCCGCAGTGGAGGCGATTCGGCAAGAGGCCGGCCCTCTGCCCTACGTTTCCGTTCAGTTGCTCTCCCTGCCTACTCAGATCTATCTGCGCCAACTGCCACCCGAAGAATGGGAGGCCTTACAGGCGGCAGTGCGGGAAACGGCCATCGGCACCCCCTCGACCGCTCCGCCTTTTCCGGCACAAAGGCGTCCGGAGCAGCTTCCCCCCGACCAGCGGGCCAGGCAAGAGCTGGTCCAGGTTTGGCAGCGGGCCTGGTTGGATGGAGCGGCCACTCAGACGGCGGCGACGGATCCCTATACCCAGCTAATTGCCCAGGTGGAGGCGGCACAGCAGCGCTACCAAGGGGCTTTGCCGTCTCTGGAACAGCTCACCCCCCCTGTCCCGGCCACGGTTCTCAACTTGACGGAGGCCGACTGGCAACATTTGCAAAACTTGAGCCGGCGGGTCTTGGAGCGCCTGCAGAAGATAGGCATTGTGGATGGCCTGCCCCGCGAGGTGCGCGCCGAAGGGATCCAAGCCCAACTGGACGATCTGGCCTTTCCGGGCAGTGCCGCCCAGCGGCGGGAGCTGCAGGGGCTGGTCTATCAGTGGCTGCAGCAGGTGCTGATCCCCAATCTGGAGGTGGATCCGCAGCGCACCGAGCAGCGCATTCGCGCCGAGCTGGAAAAAGTTGAGCCCGTCCTGATCTCGGTTGCCGAGAACCAGGTAATTGTGCGAGTGGATCAGGTCATCACCCCCGAGATCTTTTTGATTTTGGATCACTTTGGTTTTACCCAGCGCCGGATCAACATCTGGGGCCTGGTGGGGGTAGCTGGCGTCATGGGCTTGGGCCTGGCTGTCTTCGTGCCTTTGCAGCAACGCTTGCAGCCGGGATTGCGCCGCCGGGATCGGGTGTTGATCCTGATGGTTTCCCTGACTGCTCCCCTGTTGGCGGCCTTGTTCAAGCTGGAGTTCAGCTCTTTGCCGGCGGTGGGGCTGTTGCTGGGCAGTTTTTACGGGGCTGGGCTGGGCCTGGTGGTAGTGGTGGGCCAGGCGTTGTTTTTGCCCTTGGTCTCTGCTGCCAACCTACTCACCTTTGTGCCCTTACTTTCCGGCAGTGTGGTGGCCTGCGCCCTGGCCGGGCGCTCGCGTTCCCGCGAAGAGCTGGCCCTGCTGGGAGGAGGGGCGGCGGCAGTGCAGATGCTCACCTATGCGGCTGCTAGCTTGACCACAACGGGCGGCATCGACCTATTGGCGATGGCCTTGGGGGGAGGGATCACGCTGGGGTGGAGCATTGTGGCCCTGGGGGCCAGCCCCTACCTGGAGCGCCTGTTCGACCTGGCCACCCCCATTCGCCTCATCGAGTTGAGCAACCCCAACCGCACCTTGCTGCGGCGGCTGGCGGCAGAGGCCCCTGGCACCTTTCAGCACACCCTGTTTGTGGCCACTTTGGCGGAACGGGCCGCCCAGAAGTTAAACCTCAACGTGGAGCTGGTGCGCACCGGCACCCTCTACCACGACATCGGCAAGATGTTGCAGGCCCGCTACTTCATCGAGAACCAAATGGGCGGCCTCAACCCCCATACGCAACTGGACGATCCCTACCGCAGCGCCCAGATCATCAAAGCGCACGTCAGCGATGGGCTGCGCCTGGCCAAGCAATACAATCTGCCCACCGCCGTCCAAGCTTTTATCCCTGAGCACCAGGGGACGATCCTGATTGCTTACTTTTACCATCAAGCCCAGATGAAAGCCGGAGATCAACCGGTGCCCGAGGAGCCGTTCCGCTACGATGGCCCCATCCCCCAGAGCAAGGAGACAGGGGTGGTGATGCTGGCCGATGCCTGTGAGGCGGCCCTGCGCAGCATGACCCTGAGCGACGGCTTCGGCCCTGAGGTGGTTGAGCGGGCTAAGGCCGTTGTCCGCAAAATCGCCCAGGCCCGTTGGCAAGATGGCCAACTGGTCGATAGCGGTCTGACGCTGCGGGATTTGGAGGTGGTGGCAGACGCTTTTGTGGAGGTGTGGCGGGAATCCAACCACGAGCGCATTCCCTACCCCAGTCCTGCCCCTGCCCTGCCCTCGCCTGAGTCCGACGCTGCCCAGGCCCAGATGCCCGTGCTGATGACTCCTTCAACGGGATCTCCCTAGCCTCGGCGAGCTGAGTAGGTCGAGAAAAGTCTAGTCCCAGAGCTCATCCATCGGTACGATAAGGGATCATTTGCGCCGGTGGCGCGTGGCGCTGTTGCGAAGCGACACAGCTCCAAGTTTGACCTGCACTCAAGCTCTCCGCTTAGGATCCGTTACCCTCGTTTTTGGATGGCCTGCTGAATGCCTCATGTAGCTCCTGCTTCGTCCACCCATCTGCAAGCTTCGGCAGTCCCTATTCAGATCCCGCCGCTCTCTCAACCCAGCTCTGTCCAACTTTCGCTGGTCGTTCCCACCTATAACGAGGCCTCCAGCATTTGCAGCCTGATCCGGCAGTTGTGCGCCCACCTCGACACGATTCTACCGGGAGCCTACGAGCTGATTGTGGTGGACGACAACAGCCCGGATTACACCGCCAAGTTGGCCCAGGAACTGCAAGAGGAGCTTCCCCAACTCAAAGTTATCTGCCGCCAGCGGGAACGGGGCCTGGCCACGGCTGTGTTGCGCGGATGGCAAGCGGCCCGCGGCGAGGTGCTGGGGGTGATGGACGGGGATCTGCAGCATCCGCCGGAGATCATTCTCAAGCTATGGCCTGCCATCCAAGAGGGAGCAGACCTAGTGGTGGGCAGCCGCTACGTGGGGTCGGGGGGGGTGAGCCACTGGAACCTGGGCCGGCGCCTCGTCTCTCGGGGAGCTCAAGCCATCGGGCTGGTTTTGCTGCCAGGGGTTTTTAGGCGGGTGTCGGATCCGCTCAGCGGGTTATTTCTGGTCAGACGCCAGGCCATTGCCGGGATCCCGCTCAGCCCCAAGGGTTACAAGCTGCTGATCGAGGTGCTGGCACGGGGCCGGGTGACAACCATTGCTGAAGTCGGCTACATCTTTCAGGAGCGCCAAAACGGCGAGAGCAAAATTCAACTGCAAACCTGTCTTCAGTATCTCCACCATCTCATTCACCTGCGCTTCTCGCTAGGGCAGGTGGGAGCCTTTTTGCGCTTCAGCACAGTCGGCCTGTCAGGCACGGTGGTGGACATGGTTTTGCTCTATTTGTTACACGACCCGGCCAACTTAGGATGGGATCTCATCACGAGTAAGCTGATCGCTTCGGAAATGGCCATTCTCAATAACTTCCTGTGGAACGATCTGTGGACGTTTCGCCATGTTACCCGATTGCAGCCGGGCCTCTCGAACCGCCTGAAGCGGCTGGCCAAGTTTAATATGATCTGTTTGATCGGCCTGTTTCTTAACTCTTCGCTGGTGATTTTGCTGAGCGAGCGCTTGGGCATTCACTATCTGTTGGCCAACTTAATTGCGATCGGTATTGTTGTATTCTGGAACTTCTACCTCAACTCCAAGCTGAGCTGGAAAAGTGCAGAGGCTAAGCTGGATCCCGGGGGCGACAAGTCTTGAGCGTCTGGTTATTTCAGACCCAATTAAGACACTCCTGAAGCGCTCTGCTCCAGTGCCCTCATCCTCAACTCCTCTCCCAAGGAGTTAAGGATCGGCTTCTCGATCGGTTCCATTGCCATTGGATAGAGATCAGGCCATGTCAAGGGGAATTGGGACGGATCCCCTCTAGGGTGATGATCTCCTGGATAACCGAGCGAACCACAGGAGCTGCCGTTGTCGATCCGAAGGCATCTTCTCCCCGCGGCTCGTCGATCACGGCCAAGATCACGTACTGGGGGCGAAGGGCGGGGAAATAGGCCACAAAACTGGTGATGCGCTTGCCAGGCAGATAGCCTCCCCGCGGCCCTGCCTTTTGGGCCGTGCCCGTCTTGCCGCCGATTTCATATCCCTCGATCTTGGCCGATTGCCCGGTGCCAAAATCCACCGCATCTCGCATTTGGATGCGCACCGCCAGGGTAGCCTGCTCCGACAGCACCCGCACCGGCTGGGGTTGCGGGGATCCCCAAACCAAGGTGTCTGTATCCTTTTCGACCAGACCGCGCACCACGTGGGGCCGCACTTTCAGCCCGCCGTTGGCGATGATGCAGTGCAAGGTGGCTAACTGCAAAGGCGTGAGGGCCAATCCCTGGCCAAAGGCGACGGTGGCCCGCTCCACCGGTACAGTTACAAATTGCCGCAGGGGCTTCAGGCGGCTGGGCGGCTCAAAGGGCAGATCGACACCGCTGCGCTCGTTCAATCCCAGCCGCAGGAGGGCATGGTAGTACTGGCGGGGATCCAGCTTTTGCATCAGGTGCACCATGCCTACGTTGCTAGACAGGCGCAGAACCTCGGTAACGCTCAGCCAGCCATGGGCACCCCGCTGGCGGTAGTCGTGGTTTTGGATGGGCCAGCGACCAATCCAGATCTGCCCCGCGTCGTAGACCCGTTCGTTGGCCGTGAAGGCGCCGGCATCGAGCCCAATGGCGATGTTGATGGGCTTGAAGGTGGATCCCGGCTCGTACAAATCCGTAACAGCCCAGTTGCGAAAAAGGGCAGGGTCATACTCGAAGTAGCGGTTGGGATCGTAGGTGGGCTCGCTCACCAGGGCCAGGATCTCTCCCGTGTGAGGTTGCAGGACGATCACCGTGCCCCGTAGGGCTTGAAACCGTTCCAGTTGCGTTTTCAGGGCGGCGCGAGCAGCCCTTTGCAGCCGCATATCCAGGGTGAGTTGCAGCACCGTCTCGTGGGATTGCAACAGTCCTTCCGGCACTTCGGCCGCCAACAACTGGCCGTAGCCGTCGCGGGGAAGGGTAAGGTGCTGAACCGTCCGCTCCAGCAAGACCTGTTGAGAGTACTCCAGCCCCGCTTGGCCGCGGTGATCCAGATCCACATAGCCCACCACTTCGGCGGCCATTTCCTTCTGGGGATAGACCCGCTGCCGCTCGCTCACCAGCTCCAGGCCGTCCAGATACAAGGCCTGAATTTGAGTCGCCACTTCCGGCGACAGCCAGCGCTCCAGCCGTACCGCGTGAGTGGCCGACAACTGCTGGGTCAGTTGCTCAACTGGCCGCCGCAGCAGAGGGGCCAGAGCAGTGGCAATCTCCTGGGGGGTACGCTTGCCGAAGAGGCGGGGATGGGCCCAAAGGGTATAGGCAGGGCGATCTACAGCCAACAGCTCCGCCTGCTGCCGAGCTAAGGAGTGGCGGTCCACAATCGAGCGGCGGGGGATGAAGGGCCGGAGCTGGGCCCGCTGCTGGGCCTCGGCCCGCTTTTGTAAGAGCGGGCCCTGGTGATGTTGTAAATAGACCAAACGTGCCCCCACCCCCACCAGGGCGACAGCCAGAACCAGGCCCACCGCCGCGATGCGAAAGTTTAGTTGTCGGACTGTCGGGATCCGCTCCCCCAAAAGCCACGCCAGCCGGGATCCCTGGGGCCGGTGGCTGGGCGGCCAAGGGGGCCAAGCAGGTCTGCCCCGCTGCCGTTGGGCAAGTTGCCGGCTTCTCTGTCTGGTCTGCAAAGGTTGCTGGCCCAAACCGGCTCCAGACCTGTCTTCCACTGCCACTCCTGTGTAGATACCACCGTTAGTTTGCCGCCCATCGCCTTGTCCGGCCAGCTTTCGCCTCATTGGGTGGAAAATCCCTGTTGACGCAACGCTTCAAAGAGGGCGATCGCCACCGCATTGCTGAGATTGAGGCTGCGCACCGGCCCGCTCAGGGGGATGCGCACACTGGGATAGGTTTCCAAGAACATAGGATCCAGGCCACGGCTTTCGCTGCCGAACACCAGCCAGTCTCCTGGCTGATAGGCCACCTCGGTGTAGAGGGCCTTGCCGCGCACGCTAAAGCACCAGAACCGCGCCTCGGGGTGGGCTTGCACCAGAGCAGACCAAGAGGGATAGCGATGCAGTTGGACGTGCTCCCAGTAGTCCAGCCCCGCCCGCCTGAGGTAGCGATCCGAGAGGCGAAACCCCAAGGGATCCACCAGGTGGAGGGGCGTGCGGGTAGCTGCACAGGTGCGGGCGATGTTCCCCGTGTTGGCCGGGATCTCCGGAGCTACCAAAACAACATGGAAGGGCATGAGCCGCTCTCAATGGCTGCCAAACCCGCGGCTACCGCCTCCCTTTTTGCCCCCACCTTTGCCCGGCTTGCGGCTGGGCTGCTGTCGCGGCGGCGCTGCAGAACGTCCTCGCCACTGGGGGCCGCCCACCGGCAGTGGGCCTCGTCCACCCGGCATCCCTGCAAGGCCGCCCAGGCTCATGCTGCGCATCATGTCGCGCATGCGCTGAAAATCGCTCACCAGCCGGCTGACATCCTCCAGCTTGTGGCCAGAGCCCAGGGCCACCCGCCGCTTGCGGCTGACGCTGCGGGCCAAGAGATCCGGGTTGCGGCGCTCTTCGGGGGTCATGGAGTTGATCATGGCCTCGGCGCGGGCCAGTTGGTCTTGTCCTTTTTGCAATTGTTCCTCGCTGATTTTGCCCATCCCCGGCATCAGCCGCAGCAGCCCCGCCAGGGATCCCATGCGCTTGATCAGGCGCATTTGTTTGAGGAAATCGGTGAAATCGAACTGGGCGGTCATCATCTTTTCCGCCATCCGGGCGGCATCTCCCAGGTCGATTTCCTCCTGGGCTTTTTCCACCAGGCTGAGGATGTCTCCCATGCCCAAAATGCGCGAGGCCATGCGATCCGGGTAAAAGGGATCCAAGGCCTCCACCTTTTCGCCGACGCCGACGAACTTGATGGGCTGGCCGGACACCTGGCGAATGGAAAGGGCTGCCCCGCCGCGGCTATCGCCGTCCAGCTTGGTGAGGATGGTGCCGGTAAGACCCAGCCGCTCGTGGAAGGCCTGGGTGAGGTTGGCGGCCTCCTGCCCGATCATGGCGTCCACCACCAGCAGGATCTCGTGGGGCTGCACCGCCGCCTTGATCCGCTCCAGCTCCGCCATCATCTCCAGGTCGATCTGCAAGCGACCGGCGGTATCCAAGATAACGTAGTCGTAGCCCTGTTCCCGCGCGGCTGCCACTCCCTGGCGGGCGATCTCGACGGGATCCGTCTTGCCCAGGTCGAAGACAGGGATCTGAATCTGCTGGCCCAGGGTCTTGAGCTGGTCGATGGCCGCCGGACGATAGATGTCGCCGGCCACCAGGAGCGGCCTTTTGCCCTGCTTGCGCAAATACAAAGCCAGCTTGGCACAGGTGGTGGTTTTGCCGGATCCCTGCAGGCCGACCATGAGCACAATGGTGGGGGGCTGTTCCGCCTGGGCAATGGGCACATTCGCCTCCCCCATTACCTTCACCAGCTCGTCGTGGACGATCTTGATAAACTGCTGGTCTGGCGTCACCCCCAGGATGACCTCAGCTCCCAGAGCGGCCTGCCGCACGTCCTCGATAAACTGCTTCACCACCTGGAGGTTGACGTCGGCGTCCAACAGGGCGCGCCGCACCTCCCGCAGGGCTTCTTGGATGTTGGTTTCGGTGATCTTGTCCTGGCCGCGCAGTTTTCTCCAGGCCAGTTCCAACTTCTCGGAGAGGGCATCAAACATGAGCGCTGTTCATCCTGTCAAGGGCTGCTAGGGCATTTCCTACCATAGTTCAATTGGGGCAGCTCCATCTTGGGGATCCCGGCCCCAGCCGCTACCTGGGCCGAGAAAGGCTGGCTACTTTACGAAAGTTTAAGCAACAATAGAAGGCGTCGCTTGCAGACTGGCCATGGTCAGCGTCGCTTCCCGCTCCTACAGCACCACCGACTGGCAGTTGGGCTATCGCTCTTTACGCCAGGAGTATGACTATTGGGTGACGGAAATCGAGGGGCGGATCCCCGAAAGGCTGCAGGGAACCCTCTTTCGCAACGGGCCTGGCAAGCTGGAGGCGGGATCCCAGCGCTACGGCCATCCCTTCGACGGCGACGGCATGGTGTGTGCCATCACCTTTATTGACGGGCGGGTGCATTTCCGCAACCGGTTTGTGCGCACTCCCGAGTTTGAGGCCGAGGAGAAGGCGGGACGGGTGCTCTACCGCGGCGTATTCGGCACCCAGAAGCCGGGAGGCTGGTGGGCCAATTTCCTCGATCTGCGCTTCAAAAACCCCGCCAACACCAACGTTATCTACCAAGGCGGCAAGCTCCTGGCGCTTTGGGAGGCCAGCGCTCCCTATCGGCTCAACCCCGCCACCTTGGCCACCGAAGGGAGCGAGACCTTTGCCGGTGCCCTTGCCCCCAACCAGCCGTTTACGGCGCATCCCCGCCGGGATCCAGCCACGGGGGATCTCATGGCCTTTGGGGTGCAGACAGGACCTTCCTCCACGCTGCTGTTTTACCGCGTCGACGCCCAAGGAAGGCTGGTGGAAAAGCGGGACTACCGCCTGCCGGGTTTTGCCTTTCTGCACGACTTTGTCTGGACGCCCCGCTACTGGATCTTTTTCCAGAATCCGGTGGCCTTCAACCCCTTGCCCTATATGCTGGGCCTGCAGCCGGCGGGCACCTGCTTGACCCTAAAAAAAGGAGAGCCCACCCGCATTTGGCTATTTCCCCAACAGGGCGAGCCGCTGCAACTGCAAACGGAGCCGGGGTTTGTTTTCCACTTTGTCAACGGCTACGAGGTTGGGGATCAGGTGGTGGTGGATGCCGTTCTCTACGAAGCCTACCCTGCCCTGGAGCCAGGGGCTGACTACTTGCAAATTGACTTTGCCCAGGTGCCAGCCGGCAAGCTGTGGCGCTTTGAGCTGGATCCCAAGGCGGGCAAGGTTAAGCGGGAGCTACTGCTGGATCGCTCGGTGGAGTTTCCGGCTATCCATCCGGCCCGTATGGGGGGATCCCATCGCTACATCTACATTGGGGCTACCCATGCTCCCGGCCCCAACGCCCCCCTGCAGGCCATTCTCAAGTTGGACACGACAACAGGCCGCAGCGAGCAGTACAGCTTTGCCCCCCGCGGCTTTGTGGGAGAGCCGGTATTCATCCCCGATCCTGAGGACGCTGCAGAGGAAGCCGGCTGGATTGTAACAGTGGTCTTTGATGCCGCCAGTCAGCGCTCGCAGGTGGTGATCCTGGATGCCTCAGACCTGGCTGCCGGCCCGGTGGCGCGGATCCCCTTGCGGCATCACATTCCCTACGGCCTCCACGGCAGTTTCACCCCTCAGACATGGGTAGAGGCCAGATAGGGAAGGGATCTTGGCATGGCTGGGTTAGTCCCGGGCCGCCGGGCGCGAGCTGAGGAAAAGGTGCGGCTCTGTAGCTCAACATTCTGCAACCTGGGCCGGAGCAGTTGCTACTATCGGCTAGACTTCAGCTACAGTGTTGACAACCGCTGAACCGCGACTTGTTGGGCGCAGGCCTTGGGCGGGTCTGCTGAGCTGACGGGAGGAAAAGAGGAAGGCTGGTAAAGCTCGGTGGTGTGTTGAGCGGGTCTTGGGTCAAGGGCAGAGGTAAGCCCTGTTTTGGCAACGGCAGATGTCTTGCACTGCCTCCCAGCGTCGTCGCCCACCGCTGGGCATTCTGGTAAACATCCTGGATTGACTGCAGCGGAACCGTTACGATGTCCTCAGATCTGAGACCTCCCCTTCGAATTGTACGGCCCCCCAGGCCCACCTCAACCAGCGAGCCCAGGGGATCAGCTCAAGATGTCGGGTCAGCTGCTGGTGGGGGCCAGCCTGTTGTCGCCGCCGCCGCTACGCTAGAGCAGAAGAAAGCGATGGGGAGAGAGCGACCTTGCCTGGAGCCCATCCCGCCGCCCGGGGAGAAGATGCAGTACCGGGCGATTGGCCTCATCGAGGGGCGTTACATTCCCTCGCCCAACCACTTCACTCGCGGGATTTTGCGCACCTCGGATGGTTTAGATCTCAATGCGGTACTGCTAGGCCGGGTGATGAGCCTGGTGCGCAAGTACCTGAAGCCGGAACGCAACTATTTGTGGGTGGTCTATCCCCGCACCCGCGACAAGAGCCAGGATCTGCACGTGCAGTTGATGGGGGTGTGGGCCCCAGAAGAAATGGGGCAAACTCTGCCAGAGGGATCCCGTCCGACGGTGGTGCCGGACTGGTTTTCCATTCGCGGCGAGGTCGTTTTCCAATCGCAGGAAAAAGGGTTCATTATCGTCAAAATCCGTCAATCCGGCAAAAAGAACTCCGCCGGCTCTTCCCCTCAGCGGGCCCAGACGGCCAAGGGCGCCGCATCGCCTGCGGCAACAGCTCCCAAGCCTCAGGCTTTTAAACTGCGCCTGATCGGATCCTTGCCGGGCAAAGGAGTGGGCATCTTCTGGGATCTGCAGGTGCGCCGCCGCGGATCCCTGCTCTATGTGGAGGCGGGCACTCCCATCGGCCCAGTACTCAAAACGCCGCCGCGCCCACGCCTGAAGCGTTCAACCCCCCGACTCCAGAAGGGCCCTCTCCCCCCGCCGCGAGGGCAGCAGCCCATTTCCAATCCACAAGTGTATCCGCCGCGGGATCCCACAAAAGTACCCAAGCCGGTTAAGAGAAAACGCCCATAAACTGGGCTAGTAGATCCTGCTTTAATGGAGCTTTTCATGTTGACCTTCTTGTTGTGAACCATTCTTTTACCCTGGTTAGGCCGTGGCAGAACCAACTCCTCCCAACAAACCTCCCAACAAAGATGAATTCATTTCGCCTCGCTACCCCTACTGGGGCGAAGTGAGGCCGCAGAACCTAGTTTTTGATGCCAACCTGCAGGAATTTAGCAATAAAGTGTCCTTGATTTGTAGCTTGGAAACCGGGGGCAAAATTACCCCGGAAGAAGCCTACCGGCAAATCAAGAAGCTGTGGAAACAACTCAAACAGACCAAAAAAGCCATCTTGGACGATCCCCAGTGGAAGGAGTCTCCCCCCGACTTGCCGGAAGAGTAGCCGGCTAGATCCTGGCTAACCGCAAACGGTGTACACTGGGCGCGGATGCCGGGCTTGGTCAGGGAAGATGAGGACTTTTCCTTCTCCGGAGGCGCTGCGTCGGCTGCCAGCGGGGGCTGCGGATGGGGCCATCATTCTGGGCACGTTGGTTCTCCTGGGCTTGGTGGCGCAGGTGGGGGCAGGGACTTTTGAGCGGTTTCAGCCGCCGGCGGTGGTACCTCATATCGACTTGGATCCGCGCAACCTGCCCTACTACGCCGCCCGCTCCACCTTGCGCATGTTCATCGCCCTCGCCTTTTCCACCCTTTTTACCCTGATCTACGGGTATATCGCCGCCAAAAGCCGCTGGGCGGAGCGAATTTTGATCCCTTTGCTGGACATCCTGCAATCGGTGCCGGTGTTGGGGTTTCTCTCCATCACCGTTACCGGCTTTATCGCGCTTTTTCCCGGCAGCCTGCTGGGGCTGGAGGCAGCTTCTATCTTCGCCATCTTCACCAGCCAGGTCTGGAACATGACTTTTTCTTTTTACCAATCCTTGCGCACCCTGCCGCAGGAGCTGGTGGAAGCGGTCACCCTCTACCGCCTATCCGGCTGGCAGCGCTTCGTCCAGTTGGAAGTGCCTGCGGCGATGGTGGGCCTCATCTGGAACGCCATGATGAGTTTTGGCGGGGGGTGGTTCTTTGTGGCCGCCAGCGAGGCCATCAGCGTGCTCAACCAGGAATATACGCTGCCGGGGTTGGGATCCTATGTGGAAGCGGCCGTCCAGGCGGAGGATCTGCCCAAGCTGGGCTGGGCGCTCCTGACCATGGCCGGGGTGATCCTGCTGGTGGATCAGCTCTTCTGGCGACCTTTGGTGGCTTGGTCGGATAAGTTTCGCCTGGAACAGAGCAGCGGGGCTGCTGCCCCCGAATCCTGGCTGTACGATCTGCTGACCACGGCGCGGATCCCGCGGCTGATCGGCAGTTGGCTGTCCCCCTTGGCAGAGTTGGTGGATCGGCTGTTGTCCCACTTAACTCGCCCCCGTTGGGTGGATCCCCTCAGTCCTGAGGCCGAGCGACGCCGCGAGCGGCTGCTAACCCAGCTTTCCTGGGCAGCTATTGGCGGCATTGGGATTTGGATTGTTTATTTTGTAACCACCACCGTGGGCTTTGGGGAGGTGCTGCTGACCTTTGGGCTGGGGATCCTCACCCTGCTGCGGGTCAGCGTGCTGTTGGTTTTCGCCACCGTGATCTGGACGCCAATTGGGGTGGCCATCGGCTTTAATCCAGGCCTAGCGAAGCTGCTGCAGCCGGTGGTGCAATTTCTGGCAGCTTTTCCGGCCAATTTCCTCTTTCCGTTTGCCACCTTGTTTTTTATCCGCACCCAGATCAGCATTGAGTGGGGCAGCATTTTGCTCATGTCGCTCGGTGCGCAGTGGTACATTCTTTTCAATTCCATTGCCGGCGCCCAGAGCATCCCCACCGATTTGCGCGAAATGGCCGTGGATGTGGGCTTGCGGGGATGGCAGCGCTGGCAAAAGCTGATTATTCCGGGGATCTTTTCCGCCTGGGTTACCGGGGGGATCACGGCCAGCGGCGGGGCTTGGAACGCTAGCATTGTCTCGGAGATCGTGGCCTGGGGATCCACCACTCTTAAGGCTACAGGATTGGGCACCTATATTGCGGAAGCAACGGCGGTGGGAGATTGGCCCCGCATCACTTTGGGCATTGGCATGATGAGCTTGTTTGTGGTGGGCATCAATCGCCTTTTCTGGCGGCGGTTGTATCAATTGGCGGAAGAAAAATATCACCTTTAATCTTTGAGGCCATCTGATATGAGCTCTGCGGCTTCTCCGGTTCTGATCGAGGTTGAGAAGGTCTACAAGCGCTTTCCTTTGCCGGAGGGCAAGGGCGAGTTTACAGTTTTAAGCCAGATCGATTTGCAAGTGCGGGCGGGGGAAGTTTTGGCTTTGTTGGGCCGCAGCGGCAGCGGCAAAAGCACCCTGCTGCGCATCATGGCGGGCCTGATCCCGCCTAGCGAAGGGCGGGTGTTGAGCAATGGCCGACCCCTGCGGGGCCCCAACCCGGATGTGGCCATGGTGTTTCAGAGTTTTGCTCTCTTGCCCTGGCTGACGGTGCAAGAAAATGTGGAGCTGGGGCTGCAGGCTCAAGGGATCCCGCGCCAGATCCGGCGGCAAAGGGCCCTCAAGGCCATCGACCTGGTGGGCCTGGATGGGTTTGAGAACGCCTACCCCAAGGAACTCTCGGGGGGCATGAAGCAGCGGGTGGGCTTTGCCCGCGCCTTTGTCTTAGAGCCCAAGGTGCTGTTTATGGATGAGCCTTTTAGCGCTTTGGACGTGCTGACGGCGGAAAACCTGCGGGGGGAAATTGATGAGCTGTGGAATGCGCAAGCCTTCCCTTCCCAAAGCATCCTCATCGTTACCCACAACATCGAAGAGGCGGTGTTTTTAGCGGATCGGGTGGTGATTCTGGGATCCAACCCGGGGCGGATCCGGGGGGAGGTGAGAATAGATCTGCCGCGGCCTCACGAGCGCACGGATCCCCGCTTTAAGTCCTTGGTGGACTACATCTACGAGATCATGACCAACCCCGAAATTGCTGTTACCGGAGAGGTGGCTCTGCCTGCGCTGGCTGGTGATAAGGCCACTTCCCCCTATGCCCTGCCTCTGCCCCATGCGCGGGTGGGCGGGATCAGCGGTCTGCTGGAGTTGATCGTGGAGTGGCCGCAAGGGCGGGCGGAGATTGCCGATTTGGCCGAGCGGCTGCAACTGGCCGTGGACGATCTGCTGCCGATTTTGGATGCGGCAGTGCTGTTGGGCTTTGCCGAGGTGGCCAGCGGGGTGGTGCAACTGACCGAAATTGGCCAGGACTTTGCCAACACCACCATCCTGCGCAGCAAGGATCTCTTCCGACAACAGCTATTGGCACGGGTTCCCGTGTTCCGCAGCATCTTGCAGACTCTGGAAGAAAAAGGCAGCCGCTCCATGCGAGCGGACTTCTTCTTGGATCTTTGGGACGAACACTTCCCCCACGCTGAAGCCGAACGGCAGTTTGCCACCGCCATTGACTGGGGACGCTATGCAGAGCTGTTTGAGTACGACGCCTCGGAAGAACGTCTCTATCTGCCCGAGCCAAGCGAGAGCTCCACTGCTCAAAAGCCTGTCGGTCTCAACTCTCGTTCCGACTGAAGCGCATCTGGCTCTGCCTTTTTCAAAGCTGCATCGTAGAGCGGAGGTATGGCGCCAATTCCAGAAAGTCCCAAAATCTACCACATTACCCATGTAGACAACTTGCAAGGGATTTTGACATACCCCCCTGCCTAAAGGCAGGGGATTCTTGTTACTGGTTCTGCGACAGCACTTACTTCATCCGGTTGCCCCTCAAAAGCAGCGGTGCTTATCTCCCCAGTCGTTCCCCCAAGCGCTACGCGCGGGGCGGTTCCCTTATGCCCTAAGGTACCGTTCCATTCCACCCCAAGCATGTGCAGCCCTTGCTTCAGGATGTTCAGAGCTGCGTTCTGGTCCCTGTCCAGCTCAAACCCACACTTAGGACAGACATGAGTTCTTGTGGATAGGGTTTTCACGACCCTATGCCCACAGTTACTGCAATCCTGCGTGGTGTACTGCGGTGGTACAGCTACCACCGCTTTATCCCACACCTTGCCGTAGTGGTCTAACCACTACTACATCTCTGGGTACGGCTCGGGCGGTGATCGACCAGACAAGAAGCTGGAGCTGGTGCCTGGCGCCATCGAGGAGGCCCACAGCTATCTCGCCGATCAGCCAGAGACGAGAGAACGCTTTGAGCGTGTCAGCGACCTCGTGGAGGGCTTTGAGTCGCCCTATGGTCTAGAATTGCTGGCTACTGTCCACTGGATCGTGACTCGTGGGCACCCTTCTACGACGGCAGAGTTGGTGGAAAGCTTCTACGCCTGGGGAGATAGAAAACAACAATTCAGTAGCAAACAGATCCTGCTTGCCGCTCGAGTTTTGGCAGAGAAGGGGTGGTTCAAGGCACTTCCAACAGAGCCGCTTGCGGCCAGCCGAAGCCAGTTCGAAACACGGCCCTAGCGCTCTGCACTACTTCCGGTCTGGAACCTGCGAACACGACTACCCCTTGCCTGCAGCAAGTACCTACTCATAAATCCAGCTTTGGGCAACCGGTGTCCAGCTCACCAATTCCGACTCATCGAACCAAAGGGCGATCTCCCGCTGCGCGGTTTCAACTCCATCGGAGCCGTGAATGAGGTTGCGGCCAATGTCGATGCCAAAATCGCCGCGAATGGTGCCCGGTTCTGCCTCCAGGGGGTTGGTCTTGCCGATGAGCTTACGGGCGGCAGCAATCACCCCTTTGCCCTGCCAGACCATAGCCACCACCGGCCCCGAGGTAATGAACTTCACCAAACTGTGGAAGAAGGGGCGCTCCTTGTGTTCGGCGTAATGGGCTTCCGCCAGCTCTTGGCTCACTTGCACCAGCTTCAGGCCCACCAATTGGTAGCCCCGGCTCTCCAGGCGCTGGATGATGGTGCCCACCAGCCCCCGCTGCACGCCGTCTGGCTTGATGGCAATAAAGGTGCGCTCCATGGGATCTCCCCTCGTTTTACAGATCTTCACCGCTATCCTTGTACCGGATCGGGGATCCCGAGCGCAAGGGAGCAAAATTAGCGCTTTTTACGCGCCCACCACTGCCAAGGTCAGGAAGGCAGCCCCCACCACTGTAATTGCCCAGCCGGCCCAGCGAGTTAAGCCAGGGATCCGCAACCCCCAGCGTTCTGCTGCCCAAAGGGCCAGGAGAGCTACCCCATACTGGACGGTGCTCAACCCCAGTAGATATCCCACCCAAGGCATGGGTTGGGCGCCGATAATGGTTTCGGCGTAGGCATAGCCATGGAATAGCCCCGCCAGGGATCCCCCTATTAGCAAGAGCCAACTTGGGATCTGCCGCGGTTGCACCAGCAGCAAGCCGAAGAGAACTACGGAAGAGGCAATGGCCAGCTCCGTCAGTCCCAGGGGATCCCAGCCGGCCAGGTGGATCCCGGTGCCCAGCAGGCTGGCCAGCACAAAGCCCAGCGGGATCCCGTAGCGCCAGGGCTGCCCCGCCGCCACAAGACCGATGGCCACGACGAAGGCCAGGTGATCCAAGCCAATGACAGGGTGAGCCAGCCCGGAGAGAAATCCCTCCCAGGCTGTTGCCGGCAGTCTCCCCCCCAGGGCGTGGTGGGCAAAAGCCGGCGAAAACAACCCCGTAACTGCCAGTGCACCCCCAGCAGCGGCAAAGCTGGGGATCCCTTCCTTCCGCCACCGCCCAAGCGGCGATGGGACTTGCTGCCACAGCCAAGACATGCTTTTGGACCTCCCTGAGTTCTCTCAATAGCTGCCCAGATCTCCCAGTCTAGGGGCGCTCTCTGTACCCCTGCAGGTTCTCCGGCTCAAACTGGCGCAAAATCCGCGTGGCCTCGCGGAGGCGGGTTTCATTCTCTTCCTCCACAATGAGTACGTACTTACCCGCATCGAGGCGGTTGCGGTAGGCCAAGGCATCGCCGGAGCCACTGGTCAGGCCCACCCCGCCCCCCACAAAAAAGCTGCCCATGGCCCCGCCCAGCGCACCCAACAGGCCGCCGATCAGGTGGTTGCCTATAGGTCCCGCCCAGGCAAAGGTATCCAAACCACTCAAAACGCTGAACCCCACCCCGGCCAAAAAGCCAAAGGGCACCAACCAAATGGCCAGGCGCCGCATCTGACGGCGGGCGGCTCGGGCCGGATCGATCAGCCCAAACTCGTCGGCGGTTTTGTAGCCCCGCCCCAGCAGATGCAATCGCTCCAGGGAAAAGCCGGCTTGTTCCAGGGCGCTGTAGGCCGCCTCAGCGGCTATGCGATCCGGCAGTACCGCGATTAAATAGCTCATGGACCCGGGGATCCAATCCGTTCCACATCTTATTGTCTGCCAAGTTTGAGCGAGGATCCCGGTGACCCAGTCTGGCTCCACTAGCGCTCCATCTACTAGCCTCTACCAGCGCTTTTACGAAGTGGTGCGGCGGATCCCGCCGGGCCGAGTGGCCACCTATGGGCAGGTGGCGCGGGTTGCCGGTTACCCCGGCTATGCTCGCCAGGTGGGCTATGCTTTGTTTCGCCTGCAAGGCCAAAACACCGACATCCCTTGGCACCGGGTGATCAACGCCCAGGGCTGCATTTCCTACTCCCCTTTTCGCCTGGGCTACGACGACCTGCAGAAAGCGCTGCTGCAAGCCGAAGGGATCCCCTTCGACGCCGAGGGCCGGGTGGACTTGCAGCAATTTGGCTGGGATCCGCGGCAAACTTAACCTGGGCTTGACCCAATCTTAAACAGGCCATAGCGAAATCCCCCTCCCAGCCCTGGTAACGTAAACGCGGATGCGTCTTGTCTTGTGGATGGAGTGAAGGAATTGTCATGAAACCAGCTTGTCGCGCTCGAGGGTCTGCCCCTGCCAAGAGATGGCTTCCGGCTTGGCTGAACCCTCTGGCCAAGTCCCTGTGGGTTGGGCTGTGCTGCCTGGTGCTGAGCCTGGCCAGCGCCTGCGGTACCAGCAGCAGCTCAGTTCCCCCGTCCGGCGGCGGGGCAGGGTTTATCGCCTCGGATCCCAACGTCACCCTCTCCACTCAGCCGCCCGCTTTTACGCTGCAGATTTTGCACGCCAGCGACTTGGAAGCTTCCATTGCCGCCGTTCAGGATGCCCCCCGCTTCTCCGCCGTGGTCAACGCGCTGCGGCCCGCATTTCCCAACACGGTGGTGCTCTCCAGCGGCGACAACTACATCCCCAGCCCCTTCTACAACGCCAGCACGGATCCCTCGCTGCGGGGCCGGTATGACCGCACTCCTGGCAAAGCCGACATTGAAATCATCAACGCCATCGGCTTCGAGGCGGCTGCCTTTGGCAACCATGAATTTGACCAAGGCACACGCCAAATTCGCGACTTGATCCGACCCGACACCAGCCGCGGCTACGCGGGCGCCCGCTTTCCCTACTTGAGCGCCAACCTCAGCTTCAGCGGCACTGGCGAATTGACCAGCTCTGACTTTGCTGCCGATGGCCAAGAGGCCAGCTCCATCCGCGGCAAGATCGTCAAGACGGCGGTGATTACGGTGGGAGGGCAGCGGATCGGCCTGGTGGGTGCCACCACTACGCGCCTGGCCGCCATCTCTAGCCCTGGCCCTGAGGTGAGGGTGGAAGGCAAAGTGGACGACACCGACCAGGTGAATGCCGCCCTCATCCAGAACTTCGTCAACCAGCTCACCGGCCAGGGCATTAACAAGATCATCCTCCTGGCCCACCTGCAGCAGCTCCAAAACGAGGTAACCCTAGCCAGCCAACTGCGGGATGTGGACATCATCATCGCCGGCGGCTCCCACCGGGTGATCGCCAAGCCCACCGACCGCCTGCGCCCTGAAGATGTGCGCACAGGTGACTACCCCATCCTGCGCTCCTCGGCCAGCGGCCAACCCGTGGCAGTGGTGAACACCGGCGCCAACTACCGCTACGTGGGCCGCTTGGTGGTCGGTTTCGACGCCAACGGGGTGATTGCCCGCATCGATCCGGTGAGCGGCGCCTATGCCACCGACGACCAAGGGGTAGCAGCCGTGCGCGGCACCCCCAACCCCGACGTGGTGCGGATCGCCAACGAGATCGGCAACATCATCCGCACCAAGGATGGCCGCACCTTTGGCTCTACCACCCAATTCCTCAACGGCCTGCGGGCCGAGGTGCGCACCGAGGAAACCAACCTGGGCAACCTCACGGCGGATGCCAATTTGGCCTATGCCAGAACGGTTGACCCCACCACGGTCATCTCCCTCAAAAACGGCGGCGGCATTCGCGCTCCCATTGGGGCTACCACCGGCGGTGGCGGCGGCGAGCCGGTGCGGCGGATCCCTCCGCTGGCCAACCCCGATGCCGGCAAGCAGGCGGGCCAAGTTTCGCAACTGGATATCGAAACTTCCCTTGCCTTTAACAACGGCCTGTCGCTGGTGACGGTTACCGCTGAGGAGCTGAAGCAACTGATGGAACATGGGGTGGCGCAAAGCCAGCCGGGGGCCACGCCGGGCCGTTTCCCGCAGATCGGCGGCTTTGCCTTCAGCTTTGATCCCTCGCGGCCACCGGGATCCCGCGTGGTCTCCTTGCGGGTGGACACGCCCACCGGCCGGGATGTGGTGGTGCGCAACGGCCAGTTGCAAGGGGATCCCCGCCGTACCTTCCGCCTGGTGACGTTGGGCTTTTTGGCCGACGGCGGGGATGACTATCCCTTTCCGCGCCTGTCTAACCCCAACCGGGTGAACTTGGCTCCCAGCTCCGGCAACAGCTTCGATACCCCCGGCAGCGAGCAGGATGCCCTGGCCCGCTACTTGCGGCAGATCGGCGTGTTTACCCAAGCCGACACTCCGGCTGCCCAAGATACCCGCATCCAGAACCTGTCGGTGCGCCAAGATACGGTGCTGCAGGGCTTGTAGGCTGGGCTACTCTCAACCGGTGGATGAAGCCAACCGCCCCTCTCCTCTCTGGGGAGAGGGGATGGTTTTAATGAGGAGCCATTCAGCATTCTCGACCCAATAGAATATGCCACCATAGTGCTGCGGGTAGCGCTAGACACGCCAACGCCCCATGAGCCTGTCAAACCCATCTTCTCTGGCCGCCCCCCCGCTCGCTTCTTGGAGAGTGCAGCCGGATCCCGTCCTCATCCTTGGAGCCGGTCTAATGGGGCGCCTGTTGGCTGCCACCCTGGTCGAGGTCGGGCATTCTGTGCGCATTCTGGAGGCAGCTTCTCCCACTGCCCCTGAGAGCAGCGCGGCCCATCTGGCTGCTGCTATGCTGGCTCCTCTGGCGGAGTCTGCCGTCGCCGAGGCCAGCGTAGTAGCGCAGGGGTACTATGCCCTCTCCCGCTGGCCCGCCCTTCTGGCCAGCCTGCCAGAGCCGGTTTTCTTTCAGCAGGAGGGCACTGTGATCCTTTGGCACCGCCAAGATGCCGGGGAAGCCAAGCGTTTCTCGGCCCTACTGGCTGCTGTAGGGGAACGCCTTCCCCATCTCCCCAAGCCTCAGCAACTAGATGCCCAGGCGCTGGCCGAGCTGGAGCCCTCGCTGGCCGGGCGATTTGGGCAGGGCCTGTATCTTCCCCAGGAGGGCCAACTGGACAACCGCCAACTGCTGGCTGCTTTGCTGGCCAAATTGCGCCAGCACGGGGTGGAGGTGGAGTGGGGCCGCCCCTGGGATCTGGAGCAGGCGCGAGCTTGGCAGGAGCAAACCGGCGGGTGGGTTTTGGACTGCCGCGGCCTGGGATCCCGAAAAGAATGGGGCGGACAGGCACCGCTGCGGGGAGTTAGGGGCGAAGTGGTACGTCTGTATGCCCCGGAAGTATCTTTGCGGCGCCCGACCCGGCTGTTGCACCCCCGCTACCCGATCTACATCGCTCCCAAGCCGGGGCACCTGTTTGTGGTGGGAGCTACCGAAATCGAATCTGAAGATCGCTCGCCGGTGAGTGTCCGCTCGGCTCTGGAGCTGCTCAGCGCCGCCTACGCCGTGCATCCTGCCTTTGCCGAAGCGCGTATCCTGGAGTTAGGCAGCCAATGTCGCCCCACCTTGGCAGATCATCTCCCCGCAGTGGTGGAGCGCTCCCCGCGGCTGTTGCAGATCAACGGCCTCTACCGCCATGGTTTCCTCATCTCCCCCGCCATTCACGATGCCGTTTTGGAGTACCTCCACCACGGCAGTTGCCGCTTGGCGCAGCAGCTTGGGATCCCCTTTCAGGTGCAGGCTGCCCCTCTTGCCGGTGAATCCCTATCGCCATGCGTGTCTTGATCAACCAAAAGCCTTACGATCTGCCGGAGGGCACCACGTTGGCCGAGGCGATAGCCCAGGTGGGGGCCAGCGGCCCTTTCGCGGTAGCGGTTAATCTGAAGTTTGTGCCGCGTGCGCAGCACGAGCAAACCCGTCTGCAAGAAGGCGACCAGGTGGAGATCGTCGCTCCGGTTGCCGGCGGCTAGCGCTCAAGTCCGCTTTTCTATCTGCCTCAGCCATGTCCACCCTTCTCCATTGCTCTCCCTCAACTCTGGCCGATGAGGATCCTTTGGTTCTCTACGGCCAACCATTGCCCAGCCGTCTGATGTTGGGTACGGCTCGCTACCCTTCGCCAGCCATTTTGGAGCAGGCGGTGGCGCGCGCGCAGCCCTGTTTGTTGACGGTTTCTCTGCGGCGGCAAGGGGCACTGGGGCCAGAAACTTCCCAGAGGTTCTGGGCTCTGTTGCAGAAGATGGGGATCCCGGTTCTGCCCAACACCGCCGGCTGCCACAGCGTGCAGGAGGTGATCACAACGGCGGAGATGGCGCGGGAGGTGTTCGGCACCGACTGGATCAAGCTAGAGCTGATTGGCGATGACTACACCTTGCAACCGGATCCGGTGCAACTGCCCGCTGCCGCCGCCGAGCTGGTTCGGCGGGGGTTTAAGGTCTTGCCCTACAGCACCGACGACCTGGTGCTGTGCCAGCGGCTCTTGGATGCCGGCTGTGAGGTGGTCATGCCCTGGGCCGCCCCCATCGGCACTGGCAAAGGCCCCCTCAACCCCTACAACTTGCGCCTGCTGCGGGAGCGGATCGAGGCGCCGCTAATTGTGGATGCTGGACTGGGCCTGCCCTCCCACGCCTGCCAGGTGATGGAGTGGGGCTTCGATGGGGTGCTGTTGAATACAGCGGTGGCCCTGGCCCGGGATCCGGTGGCGATGGCCGAGGCCTTTGCGGAAGCGGTGCGCTCAGGCCGCCGGGCCTACTTGGCCGGCGCGATGACGCCTCAAGAAGCAGCTCAGCCCAGCACGCCAGTTCTCGGCACCCCCTTCTGGCACCAGGGTTAACTGCCCTATAACTCAAGCAACAGGCTTTTGCGCCTGGACGACCTGCAGGGCTCCTCCAGCGTGCAGGGTCTGCCGGACGGCTTGCCAGCCCTGCTGCTGCAGGTACTGGGGCAAGTCCAGCTTGAGGAAGTGCCAAGCAGTCTCGGTCTCAAACAGGGCTAGAAACAAAACCAGTCCAGGCCAAAGTAGGGGCTGCCGGGGCGCGTGCAAATCGAGAATTAAAAGCCCTCCCCCCGGTTTGAGCACCCGCCACCCTTCGCGCAGCACCTGTTCCAGATCGGGGAGGGGCAGCTCGTGCAGGGCCAGGCTGGTGTGTACCCAATCAAAGCTGTCGGTGGGGAAGGGCAGATCCTGGGCAAAGGCTTCCACAAATTCGACGTGGGGGAGGCGCTGGCGGGCTGCCGCCAGGGCCTTGGGGGAAGCATCCAGCCCAACGACGTTTTGGCTCAGCTCGGCCAAGATCGGGGTTACCTCAGCGGGGCCACAGCAGAGATCCAACACCCGCTCCTGGGGATGAATCTGGATCCCTTGTAGGGGCAATCGCCGCAATCGCTCGCGGCCCCCCACCGCCAGGGCCGCCGCGCGGCTGATGCTGCGGTAAAGCCAGGGAAAGCGGTAGCTCCAGTCGCGCAGGAAGGTGGCCATAAGCAGGGATCCCTGGGGGGCTTCTTCAACCTACCTGTGAGACGGCTCCCCTGTCTCCTTGCTGCCCCTCACCCCAACCTCTCTCTCGGAGGGAGAGGGGAGTTGGCCTGGCTATTTTTGCCTGAGGTGGAACTTTCTTCTGCTGGCAATCGTCTAGACCAGCAGGTCATCTTGGGCCTTTTCCCCACCCACCTGCTGGTATGACTCAGTTTGAGCTGCCTCCTTCCCCTTCCGCAAGGCCTGGCCGGCACAGCGTGGTTTGGCTGGTGGCTGCTGCCGGGCTGACGGTCTTGCTCTGGCAGTTTCCCTGGGGCAATTACCTCCTCTACCCCTTTACCCTGTTAGCCACCTGGTTTCACGAGATGGGCCATGGCCTGATGGCGCTGCTGTTGGGGGGAGAGTTTCATCGTCTCGAGATCTATCCCGACGGCTCGGGGCTGGCCATCCACAGTGGCCAGCTATTTTTGGGGCGGGTGGGGCGGGCCTTGGTAGCCGCTGCCGGGCCGATGGGGCCGCCGCTAGCCGGGGCCCTGTTCATCCTCACCTCCCGCCGCCGCGGCACAGCTCGGCTGGGGCTGGTGTTTTTGGGATCCCTGTTGTTGCTCTCGACGCTGCTCTGGGTGCGCTCTCCCTTTGGCCTGTTGTTCCTCCCGGCCATGGGTTTGGGCATCCTGGCAGTAGCTCGCTGGGCTTCTCCTTGGCTGCGGGGCTTTGCCTTGCAGTTTTTGGGGGTGCAAGCCTGTGTGAGCACCTACCACCAACTCGACTACCTGTTTGTGGAGTCTGCGGTGATTAACGGGCGGCTGGTCCTCTCGGATTCCAGCCAGATTGCCCAAAACCTGTTTTTGCCCTACTGGTTTTGGGGAGGGGTGATGGCGGTGTTCTCTTTGGTCTTGCTGATCACCAGCTTGCAACTGGCCTTTCGCGACTAGGGGGCAAAACCGCAATTTTGGAAGTGATTCCTGTCACCTAAAAATCCGTCGCCCATCACTGCCCAGCCGCAAAAACCGCCGCTACAGTAGGGGGCATGAGGAGTGAGGAGTGTGGGAGCGGATTATGTGGCGAGATGTTATCGGACTGGCCCTGGCGGCCACGCTGTTGTTGATTAGCAAAACGGCGGCTGATACCCTCGGCCAGAACCAAGAGCCAACTCATTCTGTTCCGCTGCAAGACAAGCTGCTGGAATAAAGTTGTGCCGCTGCTGTCCCAAGCCGTTATCTCGTTGCCGTTTTGTGCAACACTCATCCTCAAAGAATCTTTAGAGTCTTTTCATTAGGCTTGGGATCCCAATGCGCATAGCCCTGTTTACGGAGACGTTTCTGCCCAAGGTGGATGGCATCGTCACGCGGCTTTGCCACACAGTGCGCCATCTAACGGCTCGCGGCAACTCGGTGCTTATCGTCGCGCCTCAGGGAGCTCCCAGGCGGTTTGCGCGGGCACGGGTCTACGGGATCCCGGGCTTCCCCTTGCCTTTGTACCCGGAGTTGAAGCTGGCTGCCCCTGGCCCGGCCATCGGCAAGCTGCTCAACCGTTTTCGACCGGATGTGATCCACGTGGTCAACCCGGCAGTTTTGGGGTTGGGGGGCCTCTACTACAGCCAGACGATGGGGATCCCGCTGGTGGCCTCCTACCACACCCATTTGCCAAAGTACCTCAAGCACTACGGGCTGGGTTTCCTAGAGGGGGTGTTGTGGAGCCTCCTCAAGCTGGGACACAATTTGGCGCGGCTCAACCTCTGCACCTCGACGGCCATGATGCAGGAGTTGAGCGCCCACGGCATCGAGCGGGTACACCTGTGGCAGCGGGGGGTGGATACGGAGCTGTTTCACCCGCAGGCTGCTAGCCCAGAGATGCGGGCCCGCCTCACGGCAGGGCAGCCGGAGCGACCCCTGTTGCTCTACGTGGGGCGGCTCTCAGCAGAAAAAGAGGTGGGGCGGATCCGGGTGTTGCTGGAGCAGATCCCGCAAGCGCGGCTGGCCATTGTGGGCGACGGGCCGGAGCGGGGATCCCTGGAGCAACATTTTGCCGGCTACGATGTGGTGTTTACGGGCTACTTGCAGGGGCAAGACCTGGCAGCGGCCTTTGCTTCCGCGGATCTGTTCGTGTTCCCCTCCCGTACCGAGACGCTGGGGCTGGTCTTGTTGGAGGCCATGGCTGCCGGCTGTCCGGTGATCGCCCCCCGCTGCGGCGGCATTACCGATGTGGTGGACAGCGGCCGCAACGGCTTTCTCTTCGAGCCGGACTCCGACAGCGACTTTGTTCGGGCCACGCGGCAGCTGTTGGACAGCGCCGGGCAGCGGCAGCTCTTCCGGCAGCAGGCCCGCCAAGAGGCTGAGCGCTGGAGTTGGTCGGCAGCCACGCAGCAGTTGGAGGAGTACTACCGCGCCGTCATCGCCGAGTCGGGATCCAGGCTGCGGAAATGACGTTCCAGGACACCTAGGGTGGAGTCCACTTAGGCAGAGACGGGCCGATCCCCTTCAATAGCCCGCACCTGGTCGACGAAGAATTCTTCCAAAGATTGCCGCTGCAGATGCAAATCGGTCACCACCGCCCCCGCCTGGCTTAGAAGCGTTAGCAGCTCCGGCAGGGATCCGCCCCATTCCCCCGACCAGTGGGATCCCTGGATGGAGAAGTGCTCGAGGCGGTCGCGGAACTGGTCGATGGCGCCGCCGTGCCCTTGCACGTGGTAGCTTTTGCTTTGGCCCAGCAGCTCGTCCAACGTCCCCTGCTGCACCAATTTGCCGCCGACCATGAGGCCGACGCGGTTGCAGATCACCTCCACATCTCCCAAGATGTGGCTGTTGAAGAACACCGTTTTGCCCTGTTGCTTGAGGGACAAAATGATCTCGCGCATCTGGTAGCGGCCCATGGGATCCAGCCCCGACATCGGCTCGTCTAGGAACACCAGCTCCGGGTCGTTGATCAGGGCTTGGGCCATGCCGGTGCGCTGCAGCATGCCCTTGGAGTAGGTGCGCAGTTGCTTTTTGCGGGCCGTATCGATAGAAAGCCCCACCAGCTCCAGCAGTTGCGGGATCCGCTCCTTGAGGAGGCTATCGGACAGGCGAAAGACCTTGCCGGCAAAATAGAGAAACTCCCATGCCGTCAGGTAATCGTAAAAATAGGGGTTCTCCGGCAGATATCCCACCCGCTGCTTAATGGAGCGATCCCCCAGAGGCTTGCCCAGGAGCGTGCCCCTGCCGCTGGTGGGCTCCACAATCCCTAGCAGGCATTTGATCGTGGTGGTTTTGCCGGCCCCATTCGGCCCCAACAGCCCAAAAGTTTCGCCGCGGGCTACCGTTAGAGAAAAATCCTTCAGGGGGCTGACCACCTTGTTTAGCCAAAAGCCGGTGCGATAGGTTTTGGTCAGGCCGGAGATGGCAATGGCCGGTTCGGGATGGAGGTCAGTCGCTTCAGGGGAGGGGGCAACCGTCTCGCTCATAGAGAGAAAGCCGGGGCTGAGAAAAGAACCAGGGCGAACCTTGGGGGATGCTGGGCCGCTATCCAGTTTACCCTGTCCCAGCTACTGGTTTGGTTGCAGTTTCCTAGAAGGGCCTCTTGACCTTGGGTTGTTTAACCTTCAGCTCGCGAATCCGTTTCAACATCTTTTGGAAATACTCAGCCAGGTAGTCTTCAAGGGAGGTCAGGGAAGCCAGTTCAATGCCCAAGGCTTCGCACACAGGCGTCATGTCGGCATACATCGGCTCTTTGGCGGCAATTACCTCCACAAACGCCAGCCGGTCGGCAATGTTCCAGCTCCACTGAAAAAACTGGGCCACCCTGCGCGCTCCCCGCAAGACCCCCAGTGGTATGGTTCGAACCTTGGCCTTTTTGCCGGAAAGCTGCTCACAGAGAGCGATGACCTCTTGGGAAGTCCAGGCCTTGGGTCCCACCAAGGGAAAGACCTGCTGCTTGGCGGCTTCGACGCTGAGGGCTCGCACGGCAAATCGAGCTGCATCTAGGGTGTCGAGGTAGGCCGTGGGGATGCTCTCGCTGGCTACCCAAACAATTTGCTCTTCCAAAATCGGGATGGCGTACTGGCCGATCAATCCCTGCATAAAGCCCGCCGGACGAAAGATGGTGTAGGGCATCTGGGATCCGATCAAGTATTTCTCGATGTGGTGCTTGAAATTCATCAGGGGCACATTAGGGTACTCGTGCTGAGCACCCATGATGGAGAAAAAGATAAAATGCCCCACTTGGGCAGCCCGTGCCGCATTGATCAGAGCAACTTTGCCATCCCAATCCACCTGGCGGGCGCTGAGGGTGTCGGTTACTCGCACCGTGGCACAGTCGATCACCGCCTCGACGCCTTCCATCGCCGCTCGGAGCGTGCTGGGCTGCAGTAGGTTCCCCACCTTGAGGTGAGCCCCCCACTCGCTCAAGAAAGCAGCCTTGGCTGGGTTCCGCACCAGACAGGTAACCTGATGCCCCTCTTCGATGGCCCGCCGCACCACCTGACGGCCCAGCGTTCCCGTTGCCCCCACAACCAGCACGTTCATAAAATTATCATTTCTTAACCTTAGGCTTAGTCTATCAGACGGATGCAGCTCCTAACACAAGAGGATAGCTTGGTAGCCCCGTACTTTAGTGCGGAGCGGAAAAGCCCTTGAGCCACTTTAGTTGCTTCTTGACAGCGCCTTCGCGAGTCCATTTTGGGCTGCGTAAGAATCCCCTGGGTGGGAGTGTCAAAACTTGACCTGAGCAGTGGCAAACAAATAGGGATCCCCGCGGCGCCGCAGGGATCCCTGGTTATGGCTCAGTCTGCCGCCGAGAGAGTGTCTAGCCAGCCAGCTCGTTCATGCGTTGCGCCAAAGTGAAGTCCAGTTCCGTAATGCCCCCGGCATCGTGGGTGGTGAGATCCACCCGCACGCGGTTGTACACATTGGTCCACTCGGGGTGGTGCCCCATGCTCTCGGCTACCAAAGCCACACTGCTCATCCAGCCAAAAGCTTCCACAAAAGAGCGAAATTGAAATTGGCGATGCAGCTTCCCATCCTGCAAGGACCAACCCGGCAGGCTTTCCAGCTTGGTCTGGATCTCAGCCTCGCTGAGTTTGACAGGTCTGGACATGGGCGTTCCCTCCAGTCGTTGCCACCGCTTTCATCAAAAAATCACCTGAGGGCGGATCCCGGCTTCTTTACAAAACTTCGTAGTCTTCCGGTTCCTGCGAGGCAGCAGCAGGGCCAAGGGGTTTGTACAGCCAGTAGCCTTGCACGGAGAAATGGGCCCGCTTGTAGAAATTGAGGGCAGCCTGGTTATGGCGATAAACCTGCAGGGTGATGGCCGCCAGCTGCTGCTGGGATCCCCAGCGTTCCACCTGTTGCATCAAAGCTCTGCCCAGGCCCTGCCGACGATGGGCGGGATCCACCCAGAGCAAAAAGACGTAGGCCACCCGCCGATGGGTGGCTTGATCTGTGGAGATGCCGGCCCAAACACAGCCCACCGGCTCTGCAGTTTCTTCTTTCAAGATCCACCAGCAGGGGGTGCGGGGGGGGTCGAAGAGGCGATCCAGCGTCTCTTCTAGGTGATCCCAGTTGCTTTGTTCTGGAAAAGATTCCTGCAACGTGGCCTGCAATCCTCGTCGCACCCAGGGCCGATCCCAGGCTGAACCGATGCGCCAACGATAACCCACAGGCAGAGGGATCCCTTGTTCAGCCATCCTCAGGCATTTGCAGAAAGGGCCACAGGCGTCGCTTCTTCTAGAGGGGCAGGCTGGGCCATATCCTCCGGCAGAAACGAGCGAATGCTCACCACCACCAGGGTAAACAGAAACACCAGCAGGATGAGGGCAGGAAAGATATATTGCCGCAGGATGCTCATATTTCTACATAACCTTGGTCTCTACAGCATAGCGTGCAGAGGGGAATCCCTAGGCAGCTTTTCGGAAATCTCCTCGGTTTTTCTTCTCCTGGTCTCCATCTTAATCCCTATCAACTGACCCTGGGGGATCCCATGCGTCAATAAGGTGAGAAAGTGTAGCCTACGATTCCAAAGTGAGGTTGGCTGTGCATTAAGGTCGAGCGTAGTTGTGGGTCATCCGCCCCACCTGATCCCACTGCTGCGCGACGCGAGCGGAGAATCCATGAGCACTCCCAATCGCCCCTTGAAGACCCTTGGGATCCCTCCCAATGCCTGGGCCGTGAATGCCGAAATGGCCGACCTCACCCGTCCGCCCTTGGATCCCCGGCCCATCCTGCTACCCACCTCCAGCAAAACCCTGCGCTTGGATCTGGCCAAGGCGGCGTTGTTGGTGATCGACATGCAAAACGACTTTTGTCATCCCGACGGTTGGCTGGCCAGCATTGGCGTCGATGTTACACCTGCACGGGCTCCCATCGGCCCTCTAAAAGCCCTGCTGCCCCGCCTGCGACAAGCTCAAGTGCCGATTGTGTGGGTGAACTGGGGCAATCGCCCTGACTTGCTCAACATCAGCGCCGGCTTGCGACATGTGTACAACCCCACCGGAGAGGGAGTAGGGCTGGGGGATCCCTTGCCTAAGAACGGGTCTTTGGTCCTCACGCGGGGCAGTTGGGGCGCTGCTGTGGTGGAGGAACTGGAGGTCAAGCCCGAGGATATCTGGGTGGATAAGTTCCGCATGAGCGGCTTTTGGGATACCCCTCTCGATAGCATTCTCAGAAACCTGGGGCGCACCACCCTCTTTTTTGCCGGTGTGAACATCGACCAGTGCGTCATGACCACGCTGCAAGATGCCAATTTCCTCGGCTACGACTGCATTTTGCTGGAAGACTGCGCCGCCACCACCTCTCCTGAATACTGTTTGCTAGCTACCCTCTACAACGTCAAGCAGTGCTTTGGCTTTGTCGCCTCCTCCTCAGATTTGCTCGCGGCTCTCCCCTGTTAGCACTTGCCCACTATTCACCCCTCATCTCTTGAGCGGAGGATCCGGATGCAAACGCTTTCCCGCTGTGTGATCCCAATTGTTAAAACCCCTGCCGATTATCAGGCTTTTCGCATCAGCCCCCACGATACCAATCGCCTGGCCATCGTGTTCGATCCTTCTCATGCTCAGATTTCTCTAACCTTTTGTGTGGAGATCTTCGATGAGGGAGGCAAAACCCCTCCAAATCGCCATCAAATGGCTGTGGAAATGTTTTTTGTTCTCAAGGGGGAAGGCCTGGCCATTTGCGATGGAAAAGCGGCCCCCATCAAAACTGGAGATAGCATTCTGGTACCGCCGACCGGTGTACATGAAATCCACAATACCGGCCCAGGCCGCCTCTACGCCCTCTGCTTCATGGTGCCCAACGAAGATTTTGCCGAGCTCATCCGCTCCGGCACTCCTGCGGACTTGGATGAGGAGGATTTGCAGGTGCTGTCGGGGGGCTGGAGAAGGGCATTTGCTGAGGCTTAGGCCTCAATGGCTCTGGGAGCTGTAGAGGTTGGAAGTCAGGGGTACTCCGACAAATCTTTTCCCAGGGTCTCTGTTTCCATAAATCCATAAAAGCCATAAAAGAGGGGTCTGGAGGGGGCTGCGTTTGCGCCAGCAGGCCGGAGATCAAGGGCAATACCAGGGAAGGGGCTCAAACTCTGGTGGGAGTTTCTCCCTGATACATTTACGCTGAACACTGCTGAACATCACTGTTCAACTATGCAGCGATAGCATTCTGTTTGTTTCCAACCAGAATGGCGGTATCCCGCAAAGCTTTGAGTAGAATACCCAAAGCGCAGTTTCCGTGTCGTCTTACTACCAATTTTCTGCTTTGCTTTGGCTACCATGTTGGCAGACTCGAAAGTAAACAGAAAGATCAACTGGTAGTAATCCGTACTGAACATATTATACATTATTTTCAGCATAGTTGAGCTTATTATTGACTAGAGTCATGCTCTCATAAGGGCTTCTGTTTTATCTTAGGAAGAATCCACCCAGGGATCCCTTAGGTTGTCTTTGGTTGGTATCCCTTTGGCAAGATCCGCTAGCCCAACCCAGGCCATGTTGCCCGTTCGCCCCCGCGAAACTGTTTCCATGTTCACCCGCGACGGGATCCAACTGGACGCGGATGTCTATCGCCCCGAAGGGGAGGGGAGCTACCCGGTCTTGCTGATGCGGCAACCCTACGGGCGGGCCATTGCCTCGACGGTAGTATACGCCCATCCGCGCTGGTATGCGGCCCACGGGTACATCGTGGTCGTCCAGGATGTGCGGGGGCGGGGCACGTCCAAGGGATCCTTCTACCCTTTCCGCCATGAGGTGGAAGACGGGTTTGACGCCGTCAACTGGGCGGCCGCTTTGCCGGGGAGCAACGGTGTGGTGGGTATGTACGGCTTTTCTTACCAAGGCATGACCCAACTGTATGCCGCCTCCACCCGTCCCAGCGCCCTGAAGGCCATCTGCCCAGCCATGCTGCCCTACGATCTCTACGCCGATGCCGCCTATCCGGGGGGAGCCTTCGCTTTCTACAACAACCTCAGTTGGGCCCTGCAACTGGAAGCTGAGGGGGCGCGCCTGCGCGGCGATGCCAACGCTTACCAGGCCCTTTTCAAGGCCTCCCGCAACCTGCCCCTTTACGATCCCATCCCCCTCAAGCCAGGCGTGCTGCAGCAATATGCGCCCCAGTCCTATTACTTTGACTGGCTGGAGCACAGCGAGCCCGACGACTACTGGCGCCAGCTCTCCCCCCGTCTGGAAGCGGTGGATCTGCCGATGTTGCACATTGGCGGCTGGTTCGACAGCTACCTAACCGGCAGCCTGCGCCTTTACAAGGAAATAAGCGCCCGCAGCCAAAACCCTCAGTACCTGGTTGTCGGGCCCTGGGCCCACCTGCCTTGGGGGCGCAAAGTGGGGGCGCTGGACTTTGGCCCCGAGGCCGTCAGCCCCATCGATCGGCTGCAGGTGCGCTGGTTCGACCAGTTCCTCAAAGGCAAAGACACAGGGCTCCTCCAAGAGCCGCCGGTACGCCTGTTCGAGATGGGATCCAACCGCTGGCGCAGCTTTGAGGCCTGGCCCACGCCGGAGCCGAAGGTTTTCTACCTGCACAGCAGCGGCCTGGCCGCCCTTTCTGAAGCAGAGGGATCCCTTCGCCCAGAGCCCCCACCAAAGCAGCAGTCGGATACTTTTGTTCACGATCCCTGGCGACCCGTGCCGGCCCTAGGAGGCCACCTCATCCATCCCGCCGGGCCGCAGGAGCGCTCTGCCCTCGACTGCCGCGCCGATGTTCTCACCTACACCACCTCTCCCCTGGCAACCGACCTCGTCCTGGCAGGGGACATTCTCGTGGAAGTGTATGTGGAAGCCGACAGCCCCAGTTTCGATCTCTGCGCCGTGCTCTCGGTGGTGAGGCCGGAGGGCCAGGTGTATAACTTTTCCCAGGGCTACCGCCGGCTGCGGGATCCCCAGCCCAAGGCCCCCATTGGGATCCCTTGCCAGCCCACCTGCATCCGCATTCCCCGCGGCCACGCCCTGCGCCTCAGCCTTAGCGCGGCCTGTTTCCCGGCCTACCCCGTTAACACAGGCACGGGGATGCGAGAAGAGCGGCTCATCGAGGCCCGCATTCTCACCCTCGCTCTTCACAGCGGCAGCGACACCCCCTCGCGGCTGCATCTGCCCATTGTCGAGGGGAGTTAGGGGGAGTGACAGTTTAAGACAACACAGCTTCTCATCCCTTCGCAACTCCTCCTCACAAACAGACATCAAACGTTAGGATAGAAGCAAGCAGGGCAAGGGAACCCCATGTTGCAAGACCCGAAGTTGATCCGGCACTATCAGGCTTTGACCGACGCGCTGGTGGACAGTTGGCATCGCGGCTATCGGCGCACTGACGAGCTGCGCCTGCTGGTGGATGGCTACCTGCTGGCCCTGCGAACTGGCAAGCAATTGCAGCCTTTTGAGATCTACCGCCTTGAAGACGAGGTCAACCGCTTCCTCTACGACCCCTCCAACTTCGTGGAGCCGGAACTGGAGCGGGAGACCGAGGCGATGCGGGGCTATTGATATTGCTTATTGATATTGCATAGAGAGGGGCCGGGGGTGAGGGATCGAACACCGGCAGAGGCCTGGTAGGCTGGGGTCAGTGCTGTTCCTCACTCCAGTCCTATGGCGGTTTGGGATACGCTGGCAACTTCTCGGCGTCCGGCCCTGCTGGGATCCGGCTTGGGCTTGGGGATAGCCTTGACCCTTGGGTATGGGCTGTTCGGCTACCACGTCTTGCAGGTTGGCATCTGGTTGTTGAGCATCCTGTTGGTGGGGTTGTACGTGGCCCAGTTTCCCCCAGCTCAGCCCCCTTGGGATCCGACGCGGCTGCGCTGGCGCCAGGAGTTGCTGCACCTGGGGCTATTGGCGTTGGTTTTTGCTCCCATCTACCTCTACGACCTGGCCAACATCCCCTTTCAGATCAACACCGACGAGATTGTCATCACCTCCATGGCCCGGCGGGCTTCAGCGGTACGCTACCCCGATATCTTTGGGCTGATGCCAGAGTACTTCTATTTTCCCCGCTTTATGTTCAGCCTCTTTGGCGGCCTGACGCGGCTGATGGGGGGAGTCACGCTGGTGAATGTGCGCACGGTGCATGCCACCTTCGGGGTTGTCACCATTCTGGTGGCCTACGGGTTTTTTCGGTCGTTCTGGAACCCCCGGCTGGCCTTGGCGGCGGCGGCCCTCCTGGGATCCAACCACGCTCTGCTGGGCATCAGCCACATGGCGATGCGGGAGAACCTGATTGTGCTGGTGGAGTGTGCGGCCCTGGCCTTGATCTTAAAGGGCGTGCGGGAAAAGAATCCCCTGCTTTTGTATTTGGGGGGAGGGGCAGCGGGTTTCTCCCTCTACGGCTATCTGCCGGGGCGGGTGGTGATCTTGCTGGGGTTGCTGTTTGGCGGCCTCTACCTGCTCCTGGGCCGGGAGGATCTGCAAGGAGAAAACAAGCAGGCCAACCCCTTCTGGACTTTGGCCAAGCTGACGGTGCCGGCGGCGCTGGGGTTTTTCCTGGTGGCTGCGCCCATTCTGGTGGCCACTGCCACTGCTCCGCCAGTGAGCGCCGAGTATGCCCGCCAGCAATTTCTCTTTTTCCCAGAAGGGCGGGCGCTGCAGCAGATGTGGGTGAATGCCGCTACGCCAGCCGAGGCGGTGTGGCGCAACATCCGCAACGGCCTAAGTATGTTCAACGACCCCAGCCAGCACGACCGGGGCTATATCTATCCCAACTACGGCCATGCCTTTGTAGATCCCCTGACAGGGGTCTTGATCTGGCTGGGGCTGGGATCCGGGCTCTACCGCCTTCTCAAAGGGCGCAGCCAACCCCACGACTGGCTCTGCCTGGGCAGCTTCCTGTTTCTCTACCTGCTCTTTAGCTTGGCCATCACCAAAGCCCCCAACTACACTCGCCTGCTGGTGATCCTGCCCTTTGTAGCCTACCTAACCCTGGAAGGGATCCAGGCGCTGGCTGCTCTCCTGGGACGTTGGGGATCCCGGGCAAGAGGTTGGCTGCCGGCAGCGGCGATGGCGGGGGCGGTCCTGTTGATCGGGGGATGGAACTTGGCCATTTTTGGGGATTTTGTCCACAAGGGCTGGACCCAGGGCAACGATGTGGGAGCCACCGGGCGCTACGTGGCGGCTCGACAAGGGGATCCCGACCACCGCTTCTATTTGGCTGCTAGCGCCGCCTACCCCTATTTCAGTTGGGGAGAGCCTGCCTACTGGCAAAGTTGGATTCAATTTTTTGCCAGGCAAGAACAAGAGGTGAAGGTTTTTCCCCCCGAGACGTTGCTTAGCCAAGACCTACAGCCGCCGTTTACCCTGTTCCTGAACGAGGGGGTATGGGATCAACAGGGGGCGGCGCTGCAGCGGCGCTTTCCCCAGGGGCAGTTGCACCGCATCCCGGCTGAGCGGGGGCTGTGGGCTTTTGAGGTGGGGGATCCCTAAAACGGCATCGCCAGCAACCAGCCATCGCTGGGAAAGCCACGGGTTTGGGTCAAGTACCCCCAGCTTTAGCTGGAAAAGGGCAAGGAAAGACTAGCCTGCCCAGGCAACCTACTCCGGTAGGTTCAACTGGAGCTAGCCGTCCAAAGGCCACCTATGTTGTTGTACCTGGAGTGGGTCTATGCCAAGCCTGCTCGACCCCAATCGCTGGATCCGAGAAAAGCTCTAGCAATTGACCACGGAGTCAACAACTGGCTTACGTGCGTTAGTAACTTAGGACATAGCTTCATCATTGGTGGCCGCAAAGTCAAGTCCTTCAACCAGTGGCACAACAAGGAGCTGGCTAGGCTCAAGACTCACAAGCCGCAGAGGTTTTGGTTGCAAAAGCTTGACCGAATTACGGAAAAAAGAAACCGGCGGATGCGGTCCACAAAGCTGCGCGCAAGGTCATTGACTTCTGTTTGCACCACTCAATTGGGAGAATCCTCTTCGGTTGGAACAAAGAACAAAAACAAGAATGCGGTTTTAACCAAAACTTTGTTTTCATTCCAACAGGTCGGTTCAAGGAGCGTATTGCGCAATTATGTCGGCATTATGGCATGGAGTTTATTGAGGTAGAGGAAGCGTACAGCTCTCAGGCAAGCTTCCTAGATGGAGATGAGCTACCTAATTATGGTGAAAAACCCGACGGGTGGAGACCCTCTGGAAAGCGTATCAAGCGGGGCCTGTACCAAACGGCAAAGGGGTGGTTGGTCAAGGCTGAGGCAAATGCTGCCGCCAATCTGCTTAAGAAAGTCAGCAGAACCTTGGGGCTTTGCCTTCAGGAACTGTCTAGAGGCGCTTTGACAACGCCGTTACGGGTTCTTTTGTGGACTGCGTAAGAATCCCCTGGGTGGGAGTGTCAACTCCCTCACCATCCAAGCTGATGCCCTCGACCAACACCGGCCA
Organism: Thermostichus sp. OS-CIW-20; assembly: GCF_054061455.1. Lineage (NCBI taxonomy): Bacteria > Bacillati > Cyanobacteriota > Cyanophyceae > Thermostichales > Thermostichaceae > Thermostichus > Thermostichus sp. OS-CIW-20. The sequence continues at coordinate 2,067 of NZ_JBSSEF010000018.1, read as the reverse complement.
AGGCGCCGTGCTAGGCGATATCGCAAAACGCCCTGTCCTCAACCGGAGCCAGCCGCACGAGGGGGAGTATTAAGCGCAGGCAGCCCTGTTTAGGTGGAAGTGCTCCCTTCTGCCATCTCTTGTTCAGGTGTCCTAAGCCAGGGCCTCCAACGCAGCAGCCGCCGCAGCTCCACCAGCAGCACTCCGGCCACACCCGTCAGGATCCAGCCCAGCCAGTCCGCCGCCGTGCCCAGGTAGCGCACCTCCACCCGATGCTCCCCCGGCGGGATCCGCACTTGCAACAGCCCCACCCCGTTGGGTTCGGCAGCTCTGAACCGTCCATCGATTTGTAAGCGCCAGGCGGGGTAGTAAAACGTGCGTAAGGCTACCGATTGTTCTTGGGAGGTAGGGTTAACCGCGCGAAAGCGACGGTAGCCATAGCGCCACTCTTCCACCTGGAGCAGTGCGGCTGGATCCTCTACCTCGCCTTGCCACTGCAAGAGCGGATCCACCTGTGGGGGCGGCATGGGCAGCGTCGCCTGGCGGGGCCGGTATTCCAGCGCATCCACCAGCGCCAACCCATCGGGAAAGCGCCAGTGCAGGTGCAAAAAAGCAATGCCCGGCCGCTCTTGCGGCTCGTGGGGGAACTGCTTGGCCGCAGCTAGCTCTTGAAAGGTTTGGACAAGCTGCAGATCGAAGCCGGCTTTGGACATCAGTTGCAAGCCCTGCCAGGTTTGTACTCCCATGGCCAGGCCGATCCCCACCAGCAAAAGGAGCTGCAGGCGCTTGTGCCCCCATCCCCACCCAGCTAAGGATCCCAATAGCCAAGGCACGGTTACTGCCGTCACCGCCATCCAGCGCCAGGAAAACTGGATGCGCCGCAGCGGCAAAACCCACTCGTAGAGCCCAGCCAGCAGATCCGTCATCATCAGCAACGCCACCAGGCTGGCTCCCAGGCTGTAGAGCAGGGTGGCTTTGGCAAGAGGGAATTCGTCAGCTCCGCTTCCCTGCAAGAGCAACGTCCCCTCTGTTCGGCGGGCCAGCCACTCCAGAAAAACCAGGAGCCCCGCCCCCACCAGAACCGCTGCCATCCAGACCCAGTACCCCACCAGGTTGCTCTCAAACCAGTGCTCTGTCCAGCGCGGCTGAAGCTGCATGAGCCCGCTCAGCATCAGGCGATGGTGGGGCGTGTACTCTTCGGCAAAGTTGACAAAGTCCACCTGGACATGGCGCTGATCCCAAAAGGCCGGCAACAGATAAAAAGCAGCCCACCCCAGCCCCAGCCCAAATCCTAGGTAGCAGCGTCCCACCTTGGGCCAGAAGGGATCCCTTCCCCCCAACACCCAAGGCAGGGGCAGCCAAATCAAGGTAAACACCAGCAACGTGGGCAGATGAGAGAGCGTCAGCAACCCATAGCTCAGCGCCAAAACCGCAACCGGCCCAATGGACTGGGGCCGGCAGATCGTCTGCAGCGAGGCCCAGAAAATCCAGGGCAGGATTGCAATGGCCCACACTTCTCCAATTGCCCCCCGTTGGTAGATGTCTACCAACCAATAGGGGCCGGCCATGCTCAGCAGGGCCAAGCCCAGCGCCAAAGCCCAAGGAAGCACTTGCCGCAGCAGGACGTACAGCCCCAGCCCGAAGACTGCCATCGCCAGGCCCATGCTGGCCACCAAGGATCCAGGCATATCCAGCCCCAGCAGGCGAAACGGCAAAGGGGCCACCATGCATAGAGGTGGATAGAAGGCAAAGGTGGGGTTGCCGTAGCCGAAGTTGGAATACTCCAGCCAGCGGGGGTAAAACTGCCCGCCGAAAAACTGCCGCTGATACTGAAAGGCCCAACTGAGGTTGAAGTGGGTGGAATGAGTGATGGGGTAGCCCCGCTGCAGCATTGGCCAGAGCAGGGCCAGCACTCCAGTTAGCAGCGCAAGCCCGACCAGCAGCTTCGGTTGGCGTAACGCTTTCATCCTCACTTCTGGACTAGGCGTTGCCTACCTGATACATTTACGCTGAACACTGCTGAGCATTACTGCTCAGCGGTGAAGCGATAGCATTCTGTCCGTTTCCGTTGTCACTACGCGATGCTGA
>NZ_JBSSEF010000017.1:0-51302 GCF_054061455.1 Thermostichus sp. OS-CIW-20 | reverse complement strand
ATATAGGGGGGCGGTGGGACTGCCGCTCTCTGGCTGTGGAGGATCCTGGTTTACCAGTCCGTTGAAGCAGCAACTCCGGGAAGTGATTCTCGGAAACTCCCGTCTACAGCCCGTCAGGGCTTAGCGGGAGAGGATGTCACGCCTCATTGCCGCAGTTCACCTGCAGGGCCAGATGGTCGCATTCGGGGCCAAAGTGGCCATCAGGCTCCGTCCGAGTAGCGTGAACGGCCCGGCTCACCTGTCCCGAGAGCAGATGGACCGAAAACCCCATCCCCTGCAGAGCAGCGGCCAGCAGGCTGTTCAGCTCAAAGCAAAAGCCGCCCCGCCGCTCTCGGACGATTTTTTGGAACAAAAAATCCCGCTCCAGGCGAATGGGGCGACCCCAGTGAATATCCAGATTTTCAAACGGCACCCGCAGCAGGTGGGCCAGGTGGATCTGGCGCAGGGTTTGCGGGGTGAGCTGGGTGGGGCCGACGTAGCCAATGCGCTCCAGGTAGGCCCTGATTTGGGCAGGCGTCAGCGGCTCTAGCATCAGCACGGGAGGCGGTTGGGTTGGCGGCAAGCGAGCATCTGGCCTACCCTAGCCTTGCTGCAGCTCCCTGGCCAGAGCCAGAAGAACAGTTTTTGGCGACGCCCCAACTCTCTCCCACCAGAGAACAAAGCAAAAAGAGAATGCTACGATAGCGGCAAGAAAAAAGAAGGCGAAGCGTTACATGGCGGAATATACTCGGTCGATTTCCTTTTACGGGCGGGAAATTGACATCAATATTGGGTTGATGGCTCCCCAGGCAGGTTGCGGAGTCTGGTTGACTTCTGGGGAAACTTCGGTCTTGGTCACGGCTACGCGACAAGCCGGTCGTGCCGGTGTCGATTTCTTGCCTTTGCTGGTGGACTATGAGGAGCGGCTCTACGCTGCCGGGCGGATCCCAGGAGGCTACTTGCGGCGGGAAGGTCGGCCACCGGAGCGGGCCACCCTGATCTCTCGTCTTATAGACCGGCCCCTGCGGCCTTTGTTCCCAGAATGGCTGCGGGACGATGTGCAAATCGTGGCCACCACCCTCTCGGTGGACGACAAGGTGCCGCCCGATGTGTTGTGTATTTTGGGGGCCTCGCTGGCCATCCACAGCGCTCGCATCCCCTTCAACGGCCCGGTGGCGGCGGTGCGGGTCGGCTTGGTTAAAGATGAGTTCATCATCAACCCCACCTATGCCGAGATCGAGGCCGGCGATCTGGATTTGGTGGTGGCTGGCTGTGCCGACGGCGTAATCATGGTGGAGGCCGGCGCCAACCAACTGCCGGAAAAGGACGTGGTCGAGGCCATTGAGTTTGGTTTCGAGGCCGTTCAAGAGCTGCTCAAGGCCCAACAGCAAGTTTTCGCCGATCTCAACATCACCCCTGTGGAGCTGCCCCCGCCCCCTCAAAATGAGGAGCTGGTTGCCTTTGTGGCAGAACACGCCCAGGAGGAGATTCGCTCCGTCCTCAGGCAGTTCCTGGATAAGACCAGCCGCGAGCAACAACTGGAGGCGATCAAGGCCAAGCTAGAGGCCCAGATCCAGGCACGGCCAGAGGGGGATCCCTTGCGGCTGTATCTGCTGGAAAATCCCAAGGAATTGGACAACCAGTTCAAGGCTTTGACCAAGAAGCTGATGCGCCAGCAGATCTTGCAGGAGGGGGTGCGGGTGGATGGGCGCAAGCTGGACGAGGTGCGACCAGTCTCTTGTCGGGTGGGCTTGATCCCACGGGTACACGGCAGCGCTCTGTTCAACCGCGGCCTCACCCAAGTCCTTTCCATCACCACCCTCGGCACCCCTGGTGATGCCCAGGAGCTGGACGATCTGCACCCAGTGGACGAGAAGCGTTACATGCACCACTATAACTTCCCCGGCTTTTCCGTGGGAGAAGTGCGGCCCTCGCGCTCGCCGGGACGGCGGGAGATCGGCCATGGGGCGCTGGCGGAGCGGGCCTTGGTGCCGGTGCTGCCCAAGGAGGAGGAGTTTCCCTACGTGGTGCGGGTGGTCTCAGAGGTGCTCTCCTCCAATGGCTCCACCTCGATGGCCTCAGTCTGTGGCTCTACCCTGTCTTTGATGGATGCCGGGGTGCCGATCAAAGCGCCGGTCAGCGGCGTAGCCATGGGCTTAATTAAGGAAGGGGACGAGGTGCGCATCCTCACCGACATCCAGGGCATCGAGGACTTTTTGGGGGATATGGACTTCAAGGTGGCCGGCACGCGGGCCGGGATCACCGCTTTGCAGATGGACATGAAAATTACCGGCATCACCGTGGATGTGGTGGAGAAAGCCCTCCTGCAGGCCAAGGCCGGGCGGGACTACATCCTTGACAAAATGCTGGAGGTTCTCCCGGCGCCTCGGCCCCAGTTGGCCAAAACAGCCCCTCGTCTGCTCACGTTCAAGGTGGATCCGGAAGATATCGGCAAGATCATCGGCCCTGGCGGCAAGATGGTGCGCAGCATCACCGAAGCGACAGGAGCCAAGGTGGACATCAGCGACGATGGCACGATCACCGTGTCCTCCTCGGTGGGCGGCCAGGCAGAAGCGGCTCGGGCGATGATCGAAAACCTGGTGCGGCGGGTGGAAGAGGGGCAGGTGTACCTGGGCAAGGTGACCCGCATCATTCCTATCGGCGCCTTTGTGGAGTTCTTGCCGGGCAAAGAGGGCATGATCCACATCTCGCAACTGGCGGAGTACCGCGTCAGCAGGGTGGAGGATGAAATTGCCGTAGCAGATGAGGTGGTGGTCAAGGTGCGCAGCATCGACCACAAGGGCCGCGTTAACCTCACCCGTCTCGGCATTAGTCCTGAGGAGGCGGCGCGGGTGCGCAACCATCACCCCTGAAGCTGCGGTTTTTCCCCAGCAACTGGGTGGGCAGGGATCCCCTCGCCAGCCGTTGTCAGCGGCCAAGATGGCAGAGGAGGCGCTCTTCAACCTGTTGGCCTCAACATGCCGAATCTCGCTTCTCCCCTTCTTGCTGGCCAAGAGCGTGGCCCTCAGAGGCGACTGTCTCCCTCCCGGCGGCGACTGGGCTGGGCCTTGGCTTGGGGCCTGGGGTGGGCCACCTTGCTCAACCTTTCTGCCCAGCACCCTTTGTTGCTGCGGCTGGAGAGCGACGCCCAGGAATGGCTCTATGCTTGGCGCGGCCCTCAGCAACCTTCCCCGGAGGTGGTGATCCTCGGCATCGATGGCCGCATTGATGAGCAGGGAGAAAGTGGTGATGGCCAGCATAATGTTGACTTTCTCTTGGAACGGGCTAACTACGCCGGCCTGACCTTGCGCCTTCTGGAAGAGGCCGAAGCCAGGGTGGTGGTGCTGAACCTGCCCAGCAGCTTTGTGGTGCCGCAGAATCTGGGCAACGAGAACCTAGATGCTCCCCTGCGTCAGGTGGTGCAGCGCTACCCGGATCGCTTGGTTTTGGCCACCCGCAGCAGCGAGAGCTTTGGACGCTCCGAGATCAACATCTACAACCACTTCTTGCCTTTTTCGTCCTTGCGCCTTGAGTATTTGGTGCCGCCAGAGCATGTTCAGGGGGTGGTGCAACACCGAGTCGACAGAACCGGGATCCTACGCCAGGCCCAGTTGCGGGGGCTCTACCTACGCCGCGACAGCCAGGAGGAGCAGATGTTCGCCTCGGTGGAGGCTCTGGCTTTTGCCAAGTACGACCCGGAGAAGGCTAGCCGCTGGTTTCGCAAGCGGGGCTTACAGCCGTTTCAGTTCAATCCCCTTGGCTCTCAGCACAGCATCCCCATCATCCCCATCGAACGGGTCTGTCCGCCGCTGATCTCCCAGACGGGATCCGGCTCCCCGACGCTCAGCCCCGGCCAAGCCTGCCGCGGCCAAGAAGGGATCCCGCCCCTCGACCCCAAAGTTGCCGACCAACTGCGAGACAAAATTGTCCTGGTCGGCTTTGTGGGCGGCTACCCGGAGACCTTCCCGGTGCGGACGGCGGATGGATCCCAGATTGCGGCAGTCGAGCTGCAGGCGCAAATCCTCTCGAGCCTGCTCACCGGAGAGGTGTACCGATCCCTGCCGGCAGGGCTAGCGGCGGGAGTTGTCTTCCTGCTGGGGGCGGGAACGGGCCTGATCTGGGTGCTCTATCGCCCCTCCCCGCGACGGAATTGCTGGGACTGGAAACAACAGCGCTCTCTCCTCTGGCCAGTGGTGGGGCTGGTTGCTTATGAAGGGTGGGCCGTGACCCAATTTTTGCTGTGGCGTTGGATTTGGCCGCTGACCTTGCCGGCTTTGGCCGTCGGTCTAACGGGGGTGAGCCTGCTTCTGACCTTGGTAATCTTGGAGAACCAGGAGCGGCTCTTGGCCCAGCAACAGGAACTGGAGCGCCTGCGCCGGGCCGAACAAGAGGCTGCTATCGACCAAGCCCGCAAGCTGCTCTACCGCATTGCCACCGACATTCACGATCGCGAGCTGCAGGAGCTGAAGGTGGTGATGGACGAGCTGGAGAGCTTGCAATGGCAACAGCAGCAGGGTAAGGATCCCGATCCTGCCATTTACGATCGTCTGCTGGAACAACTGGAAAGGATCGGGCGAGGCATTCGCGAGCAGCTTAACGATGTGCGCACCCTGGCCACCAAGCTGCGCATTTCCCCCAGCTTGCGGGAGGGCTTGCACCGGGGCATCGACACCTATCTGGACGAGCTGATTCGGACGGGCAGCCTGACCTTGCCTGTGGAGCGCCACCTACAACCTCTGGAGGAGCCCAATACCGGCGAGTGGTTCGACCAACGGGAGGACATCTTGCGCTTTTTGCGAGAGGCCATCGGCAATGTCATCGCCCATGTGCAACCTCCCAAGGGCAACGCCTCCTTCGTCAAGGTGTCCTTGGTGCAAAAGGAGCGCCACTGCTGCTTGTCGGTCATCAATGACGGCGTAGAATACGCCCCCAGCCCCGGTGGCGGCTATGGCAGCAAAGCCATGAATACCATTGCCCGCTACCTGCCCAAGGGCTCCTGGCATCGCACCCACACTCCGGAAGGCCATACCTACGTCGAGCTGCACTGGGAGATGCCGCTCTAAAAGACTTAGACAACAGCGGGCAAAAGGGAACTTTTGTCTGTGCTTCAGCGACTCCTACCTAGCTGGTCGCCCAGCCCCGGCAGACCCCAGGCGTAACTTCCCCCAGAGCTTGAGGTACAGCCTGCTAAAGAATCAAGAGGTACAGTAGCAACACTTAGCAAACCCACTTCGGAAGCGGATAGAGGTCTTACCTGCCTGATAAGCTGTCACAACTCTTTGCCGTCAATCCAAAGAATGGGTTGGCATCCCCTCCTCTCCTGCCTCTTGAATACCTGTACCCTATTTTTAACAGGCTGTAGCATCGATGCTCTTGCGAGGGAGCTCAAAGGGGGAAAGTGACTGGAGAGGGTATCTGTTGGATAATGCCCAGATTCCTCGGAAGAGGGCGTGGGGCAGTTTACGCTTTGATGGGCACTTTCTTCTCCAGCCACTGGGCCACTTGATCGGCCAGATCAACCCCTTCTAACTGGCAGATCTCCCGCAGCATAGTTGGGCTGGTGACGTTAATCTCTGTCAGCCGTTCCCCGATGACATCAATTCCAACAAAATAGAGTTTCTCCTGCCGCAGCACTGGCGCCAAAGCCGCGCAGAGGGCCCGTTCTTTTTCAGCAATCTCGGTTTTCTCCACCCGACCCCCAGCGGCCACATTGCCACGGAAATCCCCCTCCCCAGGGATGCGATTGACGGCGCCCAAAGGCTCGCCCTCCAGCAGCAAAATGCGCTTATCTCCCGCTGCTGCCTGCGGCAAATACTCTTGCACCATCACGGGCAGCCGGCCAAACTGAGTGCTCAGCTCGATCAAGGAATTGAGGTTTGGATCGCCGGCATTGACCCGCAGGATCCCTTCCCCACCCTTGCCGCCCAGGGGCTTGAGCACCGCCTGCCCCACCTGCTCGATGAATTGGCGGAGCAAGGCCTTGCTGCTGCTGACGCAGGTACGCGGGATCCACTCTTTAAACCGCAAAGCATAGAGCTTTTCGTTGGCGGAGCGGATCCCGGCAGGATGGTTGAGCACTAGGGTGCGGCGGGGGGAGAGATGATCCAGAAGGTAGGTGGCGTAGAGATAGGCCGCGTCCACCGGCGGATCCTTGCGCATCCATACGGCTTGCATCTGGCTCAAGGGCAACAAACGCCGTTCTTTGACTTCGTACCAGGGATCCGCTCCTAGATCCAACACAATCTCCTCAACGGATCCCCAGGTTTCCCCTTGATCCCAGTAGAGGTCGGCCAATCCAAGGCAAAAAATGCGGTGGCCTCGTTTCTGCAGCGCCTCCATTAGGGCAACGCTGGTGTCGTGGCCCACCTGCAACTGAGACAACGGATCGACAATGAAAGCTACCTGCATGAATGGTTTGAGCAACGAAAAGCTGCCCTGAGTATGCAACAAATTGGAGCGGATTGCTCCGGGCAGGAAGTTAAACCGATGCAGAGCCGTCTTTAACATCCCCTTAACCCTGACCAGCGAAGCAAACGTTAGCTTAGTTAGATGAGATCCCTGTTAGACCTCAGTGTTTCGGCCAGGTTGACCAGGTTTCTGGCTCGCCTGTGAGGAATGGTCTGTCTGTGAGTGTTCCTTCTCCCCAACCCTCCGAGCCGGTTCGCATTGAAACCACGCGGGACTTGCTAGCAGCCCTGCGAGAAGGGCGCTCCCTGCTGGGTGCCAACCTCGAAGGCGCCTACCTCTCGCGGGGCCTGTTCGACCGCATCCAGATGCCCAAGGCCAACTTGACGCGGGCCAACCTGCGCTCGCTCAGTATGCAGCAGGCAGATCTGCGGTTATGCAACTTTCGCCGTGCCGAGCTGGAGCGGGCCAACTTCGCTGCCTCCGATCTCCGGGGATCCAGCTTCAGTCAAGCCCTGGGAGACTACAGCAACTTCACCGCTGCCAAGCTGGACAAAAGCAGCTTTCAGGGGGGACACTTCAGCCATTCCATCTTTCGCGAGGCCAGCTTGGTGGCTGCCAACCTAACGGAAGGCAACTTTTTTGCCGCCGACTTTCGCCAAGCCAACCTCTTTCGCTGCAACCTCTCCCAGGCCATCCTATCCAGTTGCCAGTTGCAGAATGCCAACTTTGACCAAGCCCTCCTGGTGGGGGCCAACCTCCAAGAGGCCCAAATTGAAGGGGCCAGCTTTGTCGGCGCCGACTTTACCGACGCCAAGCTCTCGGACGAAATGCGCAAGTTCTTGATCGAACGCGTGAGCGGCACCAACGAGCTTACTCAGCGGGACACCCTCAACACTCTGCTGGCGGGGCTCCAGCCCAAGTCACGCAAACTGTTTGGATTGCTGTGAACTGTAGCCAGGGCCACTCTTGCGCCAGCCCCAGCAGATCGGTTTTCAAGAGGTCAAGGCAGCGGATGATCCCTCAAAATTGGTTGAGGTCGATTCCAGCTTCGCGGGCCATGGCCCCTATCCCTTTGGCCTTGAGGGTTTTCAGTGCCTTGGTGGAAAGGCGCAAACGAACAAACCGCTTGCCCTCCTCCCACCAGATGCGTTTCCACTGCAGGTTAACCTCCTGCAGACGCTTGGTACGCCGGTGGGAGTGGGAGATGGCGAAAGCGTTGTTGCGTTTTTTGTTGGTCAGTTGGCAGCGACGTGCCATGAGATCCAAGGGAACTCAGCTTCGCTATTCTATGGCCTCTTTTTGTCGAGCAGCAAGCTGCAGCTGAGCTTGCAACTGGGCTAGCTCTGTCCTCAATTGGTCAAAGGTTTGTTGGCAATGGTTGACGCTTCTCAGGGGCAGCTCTTCGTTTTTGGCGATGCAGGTGACCTGTACAGATCCGTCAGCGGCTTGGCGGGTGCGATCCACAAACACCTCTACCGTCACCAGTTTGGCGTAGGGATTTTTTCCAGGCGGCTCGCCGGCCACCCAGTAGTCAGGGCTGTTGTGTAGGACAGTAAGCTGGCAACGCTCCAAGACAGCGCGAATCGCTTCGCTTAACTGCTCGGCTGAGCCCATGAGCTGGGTAACGCAGGAGTATCGAGCCATAGGAGAAGCAAGTCACCACGGTTATCCTACCACCAAGTTTTCGGCTCCTGCAGCCAAAGGCGGGCGAGCAAAATTGCGTTTAAGAGTACTTCGCACCGGCTCGGCCAACCCTGCTGTGGGGGAGTAATTGCGTTAAAACATAAGGACATAAAGAGTGCCTTTCGGCTCTTTCCCCAGGAGAGTTGTGATGTCTAGGGTCTCCTGTTTAGCCCGTTCTCTCTTGTTGCTGGGATCCCTGGCTCTGGGTTGGATAGACCTGTCTTCTGCCCAAGCGCAGCCCTTTCAAGCAGGCGATCTGGATGGGGATGGTCGTTTGACGGTGCAGGATCTCAACCTGTTGGGGGCCTATTTGCGGGGAGAACGGGAGTTGACCGACGACCAGATCCGGGCTGCCGATGTCGATCAGGATGGGCGGATTACAGAAGCCGATTGGCAGGTGTTGCAGCAGCGCATTCAGGCGGCCACAGATGCACCCACCGGCCAGGTGCAGTTGGACTCGGCCTACTCTGGGCAGGTGGTGGATCGCCTGACAGGGCAGCCTTTGGCCGGGGTGGAGGTGGCCATTCCGGGGGCAGGGATTTCGGTGCGCACCGATGCCCAAGGGCGGTTTCGCCTGCCGGGGCCGCTGCCGGCAGAAGAAATTTTGGTGGCGCGGCTGGAGAACTATTTGCCCTATTCCCAGAGCACAGGCAACGGACAGACCGGCGGGGATCGGCCTTGGCAGTTGCAGTTGGAGCGCTGGGATCCCAACGCCACGCTGGTGCTGGAGGCCAATGTCATCCGCCTGGGCGATAACCAATATTCTCCAAAGTCGGCGGCTGCCGGGCAATTTCTGGCGCCTGCCCAAGGGGTGGAGATGACCCGCTCCTTCAGCCTAGACCGCCTGCCGCCTCGCCCACCGGTTTTGCGGCTTGGATCCCTGATTGGGTTGGATACTGCCGCTGCCTATCGGGCCGGCCAGTCCCGCATTCCCGGCGCCAATATGTCTCCCATGCGAGTGCTTTTAAACGGAGTGGAGGTGGAGCAAATCCACTTGGGGGGAGACGACCTGCGCATCCCTCTGCCACTAGAGCATCTGCGCCTGGGGCTGAATACGGTTACCTTGCGCACTGGCAAAACGGTGATCCAGCCTGGCAGGATCGCCGGCGGATCCCGGATCAGTATCCCTCTTTTGGGTGGATCCCTGGATATCTTTGTGCCGCTGGGGACTGACACAATCGGCCAGGACGGTGGGGCTTGGGTGGACTATGACGATGTGCAGTTGGCCAATGTCACGATCGAGATCCCCAACTAAATGCCCAGGCTAACTTGCGCTGGCTAGGCCGCGGGGATTTTGTTGCTCAGAAGCTTGCCCGAAGCCTTTTCGACAGGCCTACTGGGCCCTGACGTGTTGACTTTGCGCAGCTTGGTCTTCGGTTTAGTAAACCTGTTTTTAAATTGTTATCCTGCTGGATGGAAAGCGACTGTGGAGCTTATTTCTAAAGCCGTTCCCAGAGGAGTGGAAAGCTCGAATTACTGAAAGTGTGCGGCGGAATTTTTGGGATTTTTCTGGGGTTGAGCCGTGTTGTCGCTTTTCTTCGCTATTTCAGCTTTTCCAGTGTTTTTAGTACTTCGGATCCCTTCAGCTCTAACCTCATCGATGATTACAGGTTTATTTGATTTAATTCCAGGTATTGGAGCCACTATTGGGACTAGCCTAATTGCTCATATTGTCTTATCACAGAGCGTATGGCTCTCTATCCAGTAATTTGTATCTCCCTACAACAAGTAGAAGAGAGCTTACTCCTGCTTTGCGTGATGCAGGGATCCGTCAATATCAACCCTGTGATCATGTTTTTCTCTTTGTTTGTGAGCGGTACTGTGGCCGGCTTGTTGGCGGTGTTCTTGGCCATTCCGGTGACGTGAGTGTTGATCAACTTACTTGAGTAAAAGGGCATCCAAAACGGTGATCTCCGCTTCCAGATTGCCCTTCAGGTTTTCCTCTACACCACCGGGGATCAGGAGCTGTTTTACCAGCGCTACGGCCAGGCCACCCAGGAAACGGTGATCCAGTTTCTGGCTTTTGATAGGGTTGGCTTGCTAAGTGTTGCTACTGTACCCCTTAATTAGGCTGTAGCACTGGGTTGAACAGCTTGGCTCTATCCTCTGATCTACTGCTCCACATGTTCTTTTAGGGCAGTCCATCTTTTACTTCCGTGTCTTGAAAACTGTTGGTCTTAGGTTTTCTCGGCTCAGCCAGCGATAAACCGTTAACGACTGACTTCGTAAATCTATGCGGCTATTGTCGGGCTGTCCCCTTCCTTAACATACCCTACAACTCTCTCCTAAGTCTGGGCTGTGGCTCGTGGAGTTGCCTCTTGGAGTCTGCTCCATACCATCTTATCTCTAACAGCGTTCCACCCTCAGCCAAATTGGCTATAGCAAGTCAGGGTCAGCCCTATCCCACCTTTTTTATAAAGCCGATAAAAAAAGCCCCATAAAGGGGCTTGTCGCTCAGCGACTTATAAAACTCTAGAGCAATATAGGGAAGCGCTCCATTGAATCTGTTGCTTTAAACACCGTTTTGATCACAGTCACTAGAATCTCAGAAAAAAGGCCAAACTGCGGCAGATATCATTTTTTTTTTAGATTTTCGGGAGGCTGGCCCTACACCGATCGGGCTGCTGTTGGGCAAGCCCTAGCTTGAGGACGACTTGGGATCCGCTGTCTCCCGCCCCAGCCAGCGCCAAGTGGTGGGCAGCAGGGCTGCTGCTAGCACACACTTCAGCAGATCGCCGGGGATAAAGGGGAACACGCCTTTGGTGAGCACGGCCAAGACGGAAGTGGGGCCGACATTCTCGTTCAGCCACACCCCCAGCCAGGTGGCTCCCAAGACGTAGATCAAAACCGAGCAGGAGAGCATGGACGCGGCCATCTTCCAAGGGCTGCGATCCACCCCCCAGCGCTCCACAAACCAGCCCATCAGCCCTGCGGCCAGGGGAAAGGCCAGCAAGTAGCCCCCTGTCGGTCCGGTTAGGTGGCTGAGCCCGGAGCCGCCGCCGTTGAAGAAGGGCAACCCCAAAAGCCCCTCCAGCAGGTACAGCAGCAAGGCGAGAAAGCCCAACCTCGACCCAAAGCCTGCCCCCACCAGCATCACGCCGAAGGTTTGTCCGGTGATGGATACTGGCGTAAAGGGCAAAGGGATCCGCACCTGCGCCAGGGCCGCTACCAACAAACTTCCCCCCAACACCAGCATGGAATCCCGAACCCAGGAAGGACGGGTCAGAAGGGTTTGCGCCAAAGGTGTGTGAACAAAAGTAGCAGTCATAGGATATTTGGGGCGCTGAGATACAAGAGATAACAGCCCTTTTCCGAGATCCGCTGACCCATCCCAAAAGCTTTTGGCCAGAGGCTGCAACTAACCGGCAAAGGGCCTTATCTGGGTAGTATATCGCAACCGGAGGATTCTGTACCTATGCACTACCTTGCTTGGCCGCGGCCATTTGTCTGGCGCATCCACTGAATCCGCAGAAGGGTGAGGCAAAAGATGAACCACAAAGCCCCCAGGCTATACCCCGCCAGCAGATCGCTGGGCCAATTCAACCCCCAGTCGGCCCGGCTGAAACCGATGAAGAATAGGATCCCCAGCACTCCTCCAGCGAACCAGCGCCGCTGAGCAGGATAATAGCTTGCCACCAGATAGCCCAAAAGGCCGTAGATTACCGTTGCTGCGATGACCTGTCCACTCCGACAGGATGGGATCCCAAAGATCTGGGCGGGGGCGAGAAAAGGTAGGCTGCAGGATCCCGGCGATCACGGCAGCTCCTAAGGCTGCAACCAACAGTCCCCAAGCCGTCCGTCTTTGTTGGCTGCGCCAGAGCAAAACCCATCCCCAGGCGGTCAAACCCACCAGCCCAATCGGATGCCCTAACCCCCACCCCACCCAAGCCAAGGGATCCAGCCAAGGGCTGGCCCGCTGCAGCCATTGCAAAATCCATGCATCGATGGCTTGACTGGAGGGCGCCAGTCCTTGCAAAGCCAGAGTCAGTCCCCAGAGGACCAGAGCCGAGCCGAGGATCCCGCCCAGGCCCACGGTTGCGCTCAGCAGGGTCAGGCTCGGCGAAACCCGTCTCACCCAGAAGATGGCGAGCTTTTCGGCGGAGTTGGGTTTCCGCACAGGCGGCGCGATGCACCTCGATCTGGACGGGGGTTGTGCCCACCACTTCTCCGTCGACAACCACCTTCTGGGGTGGGTTCGTCTCAACCCAGATGCGGGAAGCTTTGAAGGTGAGGATCCCTTTCAGCTAGAAACCGCAGGAGCCCCGCCCCCCTGCCCCCGTATACGGGGGGTTGGAGCGTGGCCAGGATCTCGGCAAGTTGCACCGGTAAGGGATCAGCTCTTGTTATTCTTCTTCTTCTTGTTCGGGTCGTCGGGATGCTGGCGATCTTCTTCGAGGAACATCAAACTGTGAAGACGAGCTGAGCGGTAGTCGGAGAGGCGCATCGCAAGGGAAGCCCAGGCTAATTTGCTGCCCAAGCCGGACTTCTGGTACAACAGGGAGGCGACGGGAGCGACGCCGACGGCCTTGGCATCGCGGATGGCAGCCAGATCGGCGCTCAAGAAAACAAACTGCCAGCCGTCTTTCTCTGTTTTTTCTTTGATCATCTTCTTGACTTGCTCTTTGCGGAACTCGCGGCTGGCGTTCTCTTGGCCATCGGTTACCACCACCATAACCACCCTCGCAGGGCGATCTGCTTCAGCGAGTTGGCTGAGGCCGCTTTCCAAGTCGGTGATGCCGCGACCCATGGCATCTAGCAAAGGGGTAGAGGCCCGCGGCACATAGGTCTCGCGGGTTAGCTCGGGAACTTCGGCGATGGGCTTGAAACGGTGGATAACTTCCTAGGTTGTGTTGATCTTTCATTTGAGCCAAAAGAGAGCACTGACGAGATAGAGAAAACTCAAGAAGTTCCTGGCCAATTTGTCAAAACGAGAAAATAGATGCCGGTACTGCTTTAACTTATGAAAAAAGCATTCGATTAAATGCCTATCTTTATACAGATGCTTGTCATAATGCCGCTGCGTCTTTCTATTCCTTTTAGGCGGAATAACCGCTTGAGCTTCCCCTATCTTCTCAATCAACTTATCCGCATCATATCCTTTATCCCCAATTACTTTGGTATCCTTTCTCTGCCAGCCCTCTATCAATTCTTCCCCTTGAGTAATATCGCTCTTTTCTCCGCCAGTTATTCTCAATTCCAGCGGATTTCCCAACCCATCTACACTCACATGAATCTTGGTGCTGTATCCCCCTCGGCTTCTCCCCAAAGCTTGCTCCCCTTTTTTCCGGCAGCACAGGAGTGCGCTCGAACCATGGTTGAATCAATAATGAGATGCTCTAAATCAGGGTCGTCAATAAAATACTTGAACATCCGTTCCCACACTCCAAAACGACTCCACCGGTGGAATCTTTGATAGATGGTGTACCATTTGCCATATCCTTCTGGGAGGTAGCGCCAAGGAGCACCGGAACGGGCTATCCAAAGAACTGCTTCAATAAACTGTTTGCAGTTTGCTTCTTTCCCAATGTTAACTCTCTCTTCTGTCTGTAAAAAAGCCAATATCTTCTGCCATTTGTTTTCATCTAAAAAAACCAACTTCATCCTCTTTCATCTATAAATTATTCTCTCTATCCTAACATAAGATCAACACGACCTAGGGATCCTGCGAGTCAAACTGAACCAAAGTGAGGGTGGCAAACCCTGGCTCTGCCCTCTGCTATGGTCACCGGCCTCCTGTAGGAAATCTAACTTGGGACTTCTGCCAGCGACCCGTTTGTGAAGGATTCTGTGCAACTATTTGCAAAGGTTATCAGCTTGATGGGCTTTGATAAATCCTTGTCGGCGCAGAGCCCTGAGAGAGTATCTTGAAGCGTCAAACGGCAGTGAAACTGCTCATTGCGCGGATCCCTGCCTTCCCTTTCCCGGGGAGAGAGGAACTGGGAGACGGTCTCAAACTTGTCTGAAATGACCGCAAAACCCTCTAAAAGCCCAGCCCATCTGCTCCTGAGGTCACCGTGCCTTTTTCTGGGTCTAGGGTGACGATGGCGCCGTCGCGGATGAGGCGCGTAGCATCCTTAACTCCCACCAGCACCGGCACCCCTAACCGCAGACCGATCACCGCCGCATGGGAGGAGGCCCCATCTTCTTCGGTGATCACCCCGGCCGCCTGTTTGATCGCCTCCACATAGTTGGCATCGGTAGCGCGAGCAACCAGGATGTCGCCGGCAGTGATCTTGCTGGCATCGAGGCTAGATCTGAGGATGCGGGCCGGGCCGCTGACAGTGCCTTTGCCAAACCCTCTGCCTTTGGCCACCACTGCCTTGACTACCTCTACCTTAATCAGATCGGTGGAGCCGGATACGCCTGGCAAAGTGCCGGCGCTGAGCACCACCAAGTCGCCATCCTTAAGCAAGCCTTCTTCCTGAGCCACGTTGATGGCGGCCTGAAAGGTCTGGCGGGTGGTAGGCAAATCCATGACCAACAAGGGCCGTACCCCCCACACCAACTGCAGTTGCCGCGCCACCTCTACATGAGGAGTTACAGCCAAGATCGGGGTGCGCGGGCGAAACCGGGAGACATTGCGAGCCGTAGCCCCGGTTTTGGTCAGGGTCATCACCGCCACCGCATCCAACTCCTGGGCAATCTCCCCTACGGCGCGGCTGATTGAGTCGGTGACCAGGGTTTTGGGCCGGGGCGAGCCATTGCCGCCGGGGCTGCCGTTATTTTGACTCAGCTCCTGCAGGGTGAGGGTGCGCAGGTGTTGGCGGCGATCGACATAGATCGGGCTGAAGTAATCCCGTTCGATGCGCACAGCAATGCGGGCCATGGTCGCCACCGCCTCGACGGGATATTTGCCTACCGCCGTCTCGTTGGAGAGCATGACGGCATCGGTGCCGTCCAAAATAGCATTGGCCACATCCGAGATCTCGGCCCGAGTGGGACGAGGGCTGTGGGCCATGCTGTCCAGCATTTGGGTAGCGGTGATCACCGGGATCCCCAGGCAGTTGGCCATGGCAATGATCCGCTTCTGCAAAATCGGCACCTCTTCCGCCGGCAGCTCTACGCCCAGATCTCCCCGCGCCACCATTACCCCGTCGCTGAGGGCCAGGATCTGGGGCAGTTGTTGGATGGCCTCGTGTTTTTCGATCTTGACAATGATAGGAACCCGCTTGCCGACAGCGGCCATCAGTTCCCGCAGCTCCAGCACATCCGAGGGATCCCGCACAAAGCTGAGGGCCACCCAGTCCACCCCTTGGTTGAGGCCGAAGTAGAGGTCTTCTTTGTCTTTTTCGGTAACGGCGCGGATGCTGAGTCGCACGCCGGGGAAGTTCACCCCCTTGTTGTCGGAGAGGGTGCCGCCGACAATGGTGCGGCAGAAGAGCTCCCCCGCCTCGGGATCCACCGCCTCCACCCGCATCTCCACCCGACCGTCGTCGAGGAGGATCGTCGCCCCTTCCGGCACCTCTTGGGCTAGCTTGTCGTAGGTGACCCAACTGCGCTCCTGGGATCCCAAAATGGGCTTGCTGGTCAACACGAAGGGATCCCCGCTCCTAAGGGTGATCGAGCCTTCGGCGAACTTGCCGAGGCGAATTTTGGGCCCCTGCAGGTCTTGCAAAATGGCGACCTGGATGCCGAGGTCCATAGCGGTTTGGCGGATGAGGCGGATGTTGCGGCGGTGCAGGTCGTGATCCCCATGGGAGAAGTTGAGGCGAAGGGTGGTTGCCCCTTGCAGGATCATTTCCCTTAGGATGGCGGGGTTGGAGCTGGCAGGGCCGATAGTGGCAACAATTTTGGTGCGTCGAAAAGACTCGCTCGAATGCATGGCAATCTTTACCAAGGGAGAGCAGCCCAGATTGTTTCCCCACACAGGGATCCCCTTGATACGATAACCCGTTTTGACACTTCCGGCCTTAAGTGGCGGGGATTTTCAAGCAGCCCGGAAACAGACTCTTAAAGGCGTTGTCAAAGCGCCTCTGCTGACTTTCCACAGACAAAGTCCAAAGGTTGCCGTTACTTCGTATTCGTCGCCGCATGGGCGTCGGCGTTGATGAGCCAACCCTCTGGGGTTCTAAACAGCTCACACTTACCTGCTTTTTCCAGCCTTTTTTACCGCTTCTAGGCAGAAAATGCCATCTTGGGCCTCGACTGGAATGTGTCGCTGCGCATCCGCGGAGAGCAGATCCTCCTCGTGGAGATGGGTGGCAGCATCAACTGGATTTCCCTGCCTCAGTCGCTCACCAGCCGCTGCCGAGAGTGCTGGCGATCGTGCCAAGTGAGAGAAACGGTCTCCATCTGGCCAGGGATCCCACCTGGCGGCTCAACCAGCAGCTCCGTTACTGCAATAACCGCCGGCTCCTCGCCCAAAGCGTGTCGGCCTTCGCTCATCTCAGAGACTCCAGATATTGGCTGAGGTCTTCTTGCAGGCGGGAGAACTCCACTTCAATAGAAAGGTGCAATGCCCCTGTTTTCAACATTACTAACACCTTGGCGGCGTGGGGGCCGGGCCAGATATTGGGATTGCAGAACATCTCCAGGTACAAGTTTGGGGCGGCATGGTGAAACTCAATCGGCGCCTGGGGCTGGCGTTGGGGGCCGCTTGCCCCCACTTTGAGCCGCTCCACAAGGGTTTGCAAAGCCCTGTGCCACTCCCGCGCCCCCTCTGCCGAAAGCGGGAAGCTGGCCGACCCGGTTGCGAAGTTGAGGGCAAACTGAGGAGAATAGGTAGTCATAGAAGCCCGTACCTTCGGCAAGCATTCTCTGGAGGGCAGCGTTGGACAATAACAGTATCTTACGTCAGCTCTTACTAATGGGCGTGGGCACCACCGCTCTCCTCGCGGAGCAGTTGAAAAAGGCTGCTGACGAGCTGGTGCAGAAAGGTCAGCTCAAGCCAGAAGAGGCCTCCAACGTCATCAACAACCTGCTCAACCAGGTGAAATCCGAGCAGAGCAACCTGGAGTCTTACGTGCAGCGGCAGGTGCGCAACGTCCTGCAGGATTTGGGTGTTCCTCGCCAATCGGAAATGGACGAGCTGCGCGGGCGGCTGGATCGGCTGGAGCGGCAGGTGCGCAACCTGGAAAACCAAGTTTACCGCCGCTAGCCGAGCTGGATGGTTCGTTTCTGGCGCTTGGCTTGCCCCCTCGGCCAAGCAGAGTTGGGCAAGGGATCCCAGGCTATACCCTGCAAAACTCTGAAGCCAATTCCCAGCTTTTGAGTCCAGAAGGTCACTGCAATTCCCATGCCAAGCGAAGTTTTGACCATCACGGGCCGCGGGATCCCGCTGGTGGGCAACGACATCGACACTGACCGGATTATCCCGGCCCGTTTCTTGAAGTGCGTTACCTTTGAGGGCTTGGGCCAGCATGTATTTGCCGACGACCGGGCCCAGAATCCCGGCCAGCATCCCTTTGACCTGCCTCAGTACCAGGGGGCAGAGATCTTGCTGGTCAACGCCAACTTTGGCTGTGGCTCCAGCCGGGAGCACGCCCCCCAAGCCCTGGCCAAGTGGGGGATCCGCGCCCTCGTCGGCGAAAGCTTTGCCGAGATCTTTTTCGGCAACTGCCTGGCCTTGGGGATCCCCTGCGTCACGGCGCCCGCCAGCGTGATCCAAACCCTGCAAGGGGCGGTGGCCGAGAATCCACAGCTCCGGTTGACGCTGGATGTGCTCAACAAACAGGTGTGCTGGGAGGATAGAACCGCTGCTGTCGAGATCCCACAGGGGGCCTGGCAGATGCTGGTGCAGGGGACGTGGGATGCCACCGGACAATTGCTGGCCGCCCGGGAGCGGATTCAAGAGGTAGCTGCTTCCTTGCCCTATTTGCGATGGCAGCGGGTCAGGTGAGCAGGTTTCTTCCCCCCACTACTCACCTGTGGCTGGGCAGCGCCGACCCCGATTTTCTGGATCTGGCGAGGCGGGAAATTGCGGCAGCGGATCCCGAGGCCGTCTTTCAGCCTTTGCCGGAGGCACCTGGCCTAGTGCGGGTGTGCAGCCAGCGCTCGTTTGCCGACCTTGCCCAGGCCTGGCAGGCTAACCCGCCCATTTTTTTGCGCCACATCTGCCCCATCCACCAAGAGCGACAGCTCGACGAGATCTCCCTGCTGCGCCTCGATCAAAACCTCTTGGCGGCCATCGACCCTGCCCTCAGCTTTTCGGTACAGACGCGCCGGTTTGGCAAGCTCAACGTCAAGCCCTTCCAGGTTAACGCAGCCCTGGCCGAACAGGTGATGGCGACGGTGGGATCCCCTCTGCAGGTCAAGGATCCCCAGCAGGTGATCTCGGTGGTGCTCCTGGCCAGCTCGACAGGGCTCCGGGCTTGGCTGGGCCTGTCGCTGGCGGCGCAAAACCTCTCCACCTGGGCCGGCGGCGTCCACCGCTTTCGCCGCGATCCCGACCAGATCAGCCGAGCGGAGTTTAAGCTGCTGGAGGCCATCCAGGTGTTTCGCGTCCCTTTGCAACCAGGGGGACGGGCCTTGGATCTGGGGGCAGCGCCGGGGGGCTGGTCGCGCATTTTGCGCCTGCATGGCCAGCAGGTGACGGCTGTGGATCCGGCGGAGCTGGACGAGCGCCTCCGCCACGATGCCGGCATTTGTCACCATCGCCTCAGCGCCCAAGCCTATCTGGCCCGCTGTCCAGGTCAGTTTCACCTCATCCTCAACGACATGCGCATGGATGGCCGTGCCTCTGCCCATCTGATGGCGGCTTTTGCCCCTCATCTGGAGCCGCAGGGGGCAGCCGTGATGACCCTAAAGCTCCCCCACCAGCATCGCCTGCGGGTGCTCCGCCAGACCCTAGACATCTTGGGCAGCGCCTTCCCGGTGGTGAGGGCGCGCCACCTGTTTCACAACCGCAGCGAAATTACCCTCTACCTGCAAAAAGGGATCCCGGCCCCTCACTCTTCCACCACCTGAATTTCCCGGCGCAGCACCTTCTCGCGAATGGACTCCAGCAAGCTCATCTCTTCCGGGGAGATTTTGCCATCGGCCCGGATGGCGGCGATGATTTGATCCACCTCGCTGCGGGTTAACTTCTTATCTTCCAGGGCTTGCTCCACCAGCACCTGCAGTTGGGAAAACTCCATAAAACCACTGCTCCTCTGGGCTTAACCGGTCTTCTCACTTCATCCAGGCTATCTGCGCCCATTCCGATCCCCGGCAGGCGCAAGATTCTCTTCAGGTCAGGTATTCTGAAGAAAATGTAAAAGCCTAGGAGAAAACGACCTCATGGCTGGCCCAACTCTCAAGAGCACTGAGCACGACTGCGCCACTCTTTGCCGAGATGGCTGTGTCTTGGGCGACGCCTGCCCCCACCGAGAGGCGGCTCGTCAAGCAGTGGCCTTCGTCATGAACACCGACTGGGAGACGCTGATGCGGATCGCCGAATCCAGGAACCTACCCAAGGATCCCCCCCAAGCAGAGGTGGATCCCCTGCAGTTTTTGGAGAACTACCGCCTGGGCGGCTAGCTAACAGCTCGGCAACAAATCCCAGTGCAGAATCCAGGTGCTTTGAGCCATACTAATTAAATAGGGTCGAATGCCTGGGTTGTATGGTTTGGCCCTGGGTTGTCTTCGGCTTGGTTCTCATTGCTGCCGAGCTGTTTTTGCCGGAGTTGGTGGCCGGGCCGGCGGGTGTGGCTGCCCTAGGGGCTGCTCTTTTGGCCTATTGGGGGTGGCCAGTTTGGGCCCAGTTCTCGGCCTGGATTGTGCTCTCCCTTGGGTTGATCGTTCTCAGCCGGCGTCTGCTGCCCTCTACTTCAACTCAGCTGGAAGATCTCCTGAAGGAATCGCGAGAAGCGCGGGCAGTTACGGCCATTCCGCCGGGCAAGCGGGGTCGGGTCTCCTATCTCGGCTCCACCTGGAATGCCAAGTGCAGCGTCCCCGACCTGGAGATCCAGCCTGGGCAAGAGCTCTACGTGGTCGATCGCCAAGGCAATACCCTGATCGTGATGCCGATGCAGATGCTCAAGTCTTGAGGGGGATCAGAGGCTTGGCTGCGACTCACTGGACAGGCTCTTTTGAAGAAACACCTGAGGAGTCGGGGAATCTCTGCGAAGGCGAACAAGAAGCTCGCCCTCAGTCCACCGTACTCGGCTACCCATCCCAACAGGTCTAGCAGGTTCTAAGTAGAAGATGCCGTTGGCGGTGGGGGGATAGAGGGCGGGGCTCCCGCGGTTTCTGGCTGAACGCTGGGGAGGCCTTCCCTACAGGCGGCGCAACAATTCCCAACAACAGGCCGGTATCGGTTTCGGCCCAGGCCTTCCCGCTCCCCTCGACAAGGCCAGCCAACCCAGATCTCAGCCGACGGCCACGCTCGCAGGGGAGCGCGGGATCCCTTGCAGCAGCCGCTCCATCTCCGCCTGCAAATCCTGGGTTAGAGCTTGTACGGCTTGCCGGCGGTTGGCCTGGTAGGCGGGCCAGCGCTCCGAAACCGAGAGGGGATCGCCGATGCTGAAACGGGCCAGCCGCGGCCCCAACCTGGGGGGGGCAGCGCCGACGGCGTTTTTGCCTTTGATCCAGGCCAACAGGTTCCACAGCCGCAGGGCGGTTTCGGCCAGTTCCTCCAAACTGGGTTGCTCCGGCAGGGGACGCACGGCAAACACCATCAGGGTCTCCACCAGGCGCATGTGCCAGAGGTGGAAGCTGGCCTCAGAGGCGACGCGATTGGCCAACCCCTTCTCCACAGCCGAAAGCGCCGCAATATCAGGGATATCTTCCCGGTAGATCCAGGCCCAGCCTGCCTGTTCGATGCGATGCCGCCGCTCGATCAAGTCTCCCTGGGGCTGCAGGCCAAAGTGCTGCTCGGCCACGCGCAGGGCCAGATCCGATAGGCTTTGCAGACGTGCCAACAGATCCCCTCCCCCTTTCAGGCTGACCCGCGCCGCGTCGGGCAAAGCTGGGGCGTAGAAGCGCTCGTAAAAACGCTCCATCACCTGAATCAGATGCTCGGCCAGGCGGAGCAGGCGGGCCATCAAAAACCCTTTGCCGACATGGGCCGAGCGCGTGGCCGGGAGCTTGCAATCCGC
The DNA here is from genome assembly GCF_054061455.1 of Thermostichus sp. OS-CIW-20. Classification (NCBI taxonomy): domain Bacteria; kingdom Bacillati; phylum Cyanobacteriota; class Cyanophyceae; order Thermostichales; family Thermostichaceae; genus Thermostichus; species Thermostichus sp. OS-CIW-20. The sequence continues at coordinate 30,216 of NZ_JBSSEF010000017.1, read as the reverse complement.
CTCCATGCGGCGGAGCAACCTGTCCAGCGCCAGGCTGGGATCCCTCAAGTAGGAGTAGCGGAGGCCCACCGGCAAGATCAGCACCTCCTCCGGGCGCCCCGCCTTGTGCAGATCCTCCACCGCCCAGAAACTCATTTGGGCCACCCCCGGCTCCAGCGGGTTGAGCAGCCCACTCATGCCGTTGATTGTCCCTTCGGGAGCCACCGCCAGGGGGTACGGGCCTGACACAAACTGCTCGCGAGAGCTCTTCAGCCCTGCCCGATCCAGACGGCCCCGCAAAATCGGGATCCCGCCCAGCCGGGGAAGCCCCCAGCGGCCAATCAAGCCCAGCCATAGGGGCAGGCCGCGGTCGTAGACAAACAAAACATGGGGACGCTGCCGCAGGCGGATCCCCTGTTGTCGAGCTACCTGAGGCAGAAGATGGGAAAACAGGTACATCAAGCAGGGGGGATCGTCGAGGGTGGGGTGGCGAAAGGCTACCAACAGGCGAATCTTGCCTGCCTCAAATTGCTGATAAAGCTGGGCCAAACGCTCGCCCCCCTCCACCTCAACGCGCGGGATCCCCTTGGCCCAGCGCAACCACAAGGGCAAACCCGCTTGCGCCAAACGAACTACCCAAGGCGTCAATCGCGGCGGCAGAAACTTGAGAGGAGGTTGAACAGTCTGGTACATAGGGATCTTCAGATCTAGGGTTGGCGAAGTCAATAAACCCAAGCTTCGGATCCCATCTTAAGGAGGGTTTGGAAGAGAGAAAGCCCTGCAGTGACAGTTTCTCAACTGGATTCCCTTGCCCAACTCCAGAAGAGGTTCAAGCTCCTGTTGTTTTTTTCCTGCGGCTCCGCGTCTTTTTGGGGGCAGCTTCTTCGTTCGAGGTTGAGTCCTCCATCACCTGACCGTTGAGCACTTGCTTGAGGTGAATGTGCTTATAGCCCAACTGAATCTCAAACTCATCGCCGGGCTTGAGATTCATTTTTTCGGTGTAAGCGGACCCGATGATGATCTGACCATTCTTGTGAACGCTCACGCGAAAGGTTGGCTCGCGACCGCGCCTGTCACGCTTGGCAGTTGGACTGAGGCTCAGACCTTTTGCCGCCAGCACCGCATCATAAAACTCATTTAAGTTGACGCGGAGCTTGTTGGTCTTGGTCATGGTTACGTAGCCACAGCGCTTTGCCGTCTCGCGGCGCGGAAGATGGCTCAACGCTTCTACCTTCTGCAGGAGAGCCTTTCCGGTTAAAGGTTGTGGTGGTATGTCCAACATTTTCTAATGCCCTACAGTCCTCTCCAGGATCATAACCTCCTGGCGTACTTCTGCAACCAAAAGTTGGGGACTCTTTTCGAGGCCACATTTTTCTCCTACTACTTGAAGTGGTTCTCTAAAGGAGAAAGGCTCTCCTCAATAGGCGTTCAATCGGTGTTCTTGCCGTGGTAAAAGGTGAGGGGGGAGCAGGGACTCAAGCGCGGAGGGGGGCTGCAGCTTTTGTTTTGATGGCGCCAAAGGCTAGAGAATCGGTATGGCTCTTCGGCGCGCTGGGTGCTTCGGCAGAGAGGCCAGAGGGATCCGCAGAATCGGGGGAAGAGAAGTGGGCCAGGCCAGGATTGGCGATGATAAAGTCGCGCCAACCAGACTAGATCTGTTCCTCCGATTCCCACCCCTCTGCCGCCCTAAACCCCCAAGACAGCTTCTCCGAACTTCAGCAAAAGGGGCTGGAGTTGTTTTGCACAACGGGTCGGAAAGATAGCCAAAGCAAGCCTGCGGCCCAATGCCATCACCTACAGGGCCGGTAAGGGATTTCGGGCTTCTCGGCGGGAGCCGGCGACGCCACGGGCGTTTTTTTTTCGCCGTTCGACGGGCGCGGGCGACGCAGGCCGCTAGCAGCCATTTCAAGACTGGCCGATGGCAGTAAGGGCTGGAGCGAAATGGGAGGGACAACTCAGCCGGATCCCAAGCGCTTGGCCACCTGGGAAGGAAGCTGGGCCAGCGGGATCCCCTCTAGGATCTCTGCCGCAAAGGCGTAGGTGAGGAGTTGCCTGGCCTGGGCTTGGGGAATGCCGCGGCTTTGCAGATAGAAGATCTCTTCCGCCTCCAGTTGGCTGACGGTGGCTCCGTGGGCGCATTTGACGTTGTCGGCAAAGATCTCCAGTTGGGGCCGGGTATCCACCCGCGCCTTGGGGCTCAACAGCAGGTTGCGGTTGGTCTGGGCGGCGTCTGTCAGTTGGGCTGCTTGGCTCACCAGGATCCGCCCGCTGAAGACCGCGCGGGCCGCCTCGTCCACGATGCACTTGTGCAGTTGGCGGCTGCTGCCGTGGGGCGCTTGATGGAGCAAGCGGGAGTGGGTGTCGCTGTGCTGGGATCCCTTCACCAGGGTCAGCCCCTGCAGCTGGGTGTGCGCCTGGGGCTCCACCTGGACAAGCTCCAGGTTGTGGCGGGAAAACTGGGATCCCCACTGGATGGCCTGCAGCCGGTAGTGGCTGTCGCGGCCCTGGCGCACGGCAGTCTGGTTGATGTGAAAAGCCTGGGATCCCTGCCGCTGCAGGATCACATGGTGTAGACGGGATCCTTCGGCCAGGGCGATCTCGGTAACAGCGTTGCCGAAGGGGATCCCTGCCCCCCACGAGACGTGGTCTTCGATGAGGGTGAGGGAGCTGTGGGCCTGCAAAGCCACCAGACAGCGGGGCTGGGCCAGAACCGCCTCTCCTTCAGAGGCCACCGTCACCCAGAGCAGGTGCAAGGGCGGCAAAACTTCCTGCTGGGGTGGCAGCTCGATTTGGATCCCGTCGGCCAGATGGGCGGTGTTGAGGGCGCTGAAGACATCGACCTTGGCGATGGTTTGCAACAATCCAGGGGCAGACTGGCTCAGAGGAGCTATTCGCAGGGCCGACGGCAGGCCGCTCAAGTCAGAAAGCTGGGGGGCAAAGTAGCCGTTGACGAACACCGCATAGCTGTGACGGCTCTCCGGCCACAGCCAGGGCTCCAGGGTGGCCCGCTCCAGACCCAGATCCCCAGGGCCGGCCAGGCGAAAGGCATGGGCCACTAGCGGCGAGAGGTCGCTGTATTTCCAGTCTTCCTCGCGGGGGGTGGGGATCCCCAGCTCCGCCAGTTGGGCGCGGGCCTGCTGCCTCAGGGTGGTATGGGGATCTTCTACCTCCGGGATTTGGCGGAGGAGGTGCTCCAGAAAGGAGTGGCCAAAGCGCTCAGCCCTCTCGGAGGGGTTGCTCATCGCGCCTCCTCCTTGAGCCAGTCGTAGCCCCGCTCTTCCAGCTCCAGCGCCAAGGTCTTATCGCCGCTGAGGACGATGCGCCCGCCTTCCATCACATGCACATAGTCGGGGGTCACATACTCCAGCAGGCGCTGGTAGTGGGTAATGAGGAGCATGGCCTTCTCAGGGCCGGCCAGTTGGTTGATGCCCTGGGCAACGACGCGCAGGGCGTCGATGTCCAGGCCGGAGTCCGTCTCGTCCAAAATGGCCAGCGTCGGCTCCAGCACAGCCATCTGCAGGATCTCGTTGCGCTTTTTCTCGCCGCCGGAAAACCCTTCGTTGACGGAGCGCTCCAAAAAAGCGGGATCCATCTTGACAATGCTCAGCTTTTCCCGCACGAAGTCGTCAAACTCGAGGGGATCCATTTCCGGCTGATCCCGGTATTTCTGCCGGGCGTTGTAGGCAGCCCGCAGAAAATCCAAGTTGCTCACCCCCGCAATCTCAATGGGGTACTGAAAGGCCAAGAAGATCCCGGCCCAGGCCCGCTCCTCCGGCTCCATGGCCAAGAGATCCTTGCCCAAATAGAGGATCTCGCCCCCTGTTACCCGGTAGTCGGGGTGACCGGCCAAGATCTTGGAGAAGGTGCTTTTCCCAGAGCCATTGGGCCCCATGATGGCGTGGATCTCGCCGGCGCGGATTTCCAAGTTTACCCCCTTGAGGATAGGAGTGCCGTCGATCTCGGCCGTGAGATCGCGAACGGAGAGGATGACAGGGCTGTTTTCCCGGATCATGTCAGCAGTTGCTCTCGAATCGATGACAGCTTGGCGCCTAGGAGTTCCCCCCAGCGCCGCTCCCCAAAATCTAGCTGCGCCAGACCCCTCGGCAATGGACAACAGGCAGGATCCCTTGCCAAGGATCTAGCCAACGGATCCCTCTAGCTTCAGGCTCAGCAGCCGATCCGCCTCGACGGCAAACTCCATCGGCAGTTGGTTGAACACCTCGCGACAGAAGCCGCTGATGATCATGGACACGGCGTCTTCTGTGGAGATACCGCGCGACTGGAAGTAGAACAGTTGCTCTTCTCCGATCTTGGAAGTTGAGGCCTCGTGCTCGACCTTGGCGGTGTGGTTTTGCACCTCGATGTAGGGGAAGGTGTTGGCGCTGCACTGATCCCCAATCAACAGGGAATCACACTGGGAAAAGTTGCGGGCGCCCTCTGCCTTGGGCCCAATTTTCACCAGGCCGCGATAGCTGTTTTTCGAGTGCCCTGCCGAGATGCCTTTGGAGATAATTCTGCTGCGGGTGTTGCGGCCGATGTGGATCATCTTGGTGCCCGTGTCGGCCTGCTGGTAGTGGTTGGTGAGGGCCACTGAGTAGAACTCGCCCACCGAGTTTTCCCCCACCAACACACAGCTTGGATACTTCCAGGTGATGGCCGAGCCGGTCTCCACCTGCGTCCAAGAGATCTTGGAGTTGGCCCCCTGACAGAGGCCGCGCTTGGTCACAAAGTTGTAGATGCCGCCTTTGCCGTTTTCGTCGCCGGCATACCAGTTCTGCACCGTCGAGTACTTGATCTCGGCATTGTCCAGGGCGATCAGCTCCACCACCGCCGCGTGCAGTTGGTTGGTGTCGAACATGGGGGCGGTGCAGCCTTCCAGATAGCTAACGTAGGATCCCTCGTCGGCAATGATCAGGGTGCGCTCGAACTGGCCCGACTCGCCGTTGTTGATACGAAAATAAGTGGAGAGCTCCATCGGGCAACGCACCCCTTTGGGCACGTAGACAAAGGAGCCGTCGCTAAATACCGCCGAGTTCAGCGCCGCGTAGTAGTTGTCGGCAATGGGCACCACCGTGCCCAGGTACTTGCGCACCAGCTCAGGGTACTCCCGCAGCGCCTCCGACATGGAGCAGAAGATGATCCCTTCCTTGGCCAGCTTCTCCCGGAAGGTGGTGGCCACCGAGACGCTGTCGAAAATGGCGTCCACCGCCACGTTGGCCAGCCGCTTCTGCTCTGACAAAGGGATCCCCAACTTCTCAAAGGTTTCCAGCAGCACCGGATCCACTTCGTCCAGGCTCTTTTTCTTCTCCCGCACCTTGGGGGCCGAGTAGTAGACGATGTTCTGGTAGTCGATGGGGGGGTAGGTGACGTTTGGCCAGGTGGGCTCGCTCATCTTCAGCCACTGGCGGTAGGCCCGCAGCCGAAACTCCAGCATGAAGTCCGGCTCCCCCTTCTTGGCCCAAATTTGCCGGATGATGTCCTCGTTTAGGCCTTTGCCGATGGACTCAGAAGGGATGTCGGTAACAAAGCCGTACTTGTAGGGCTGGCTAATGAGGGTGCGGACGCTCGTAGACATAGATGGCTCTTGGTTAGGGACAGGGTCAAGACAGACGGCCAACTAAAACAACACGGTTGTTGCTTAACTAACCCTCAGGTTACTGTAGCAATGATCCCGTTGTCAAAGTAGCTGTGCTGGCAGCGGCAGCCGAGTGAACCCAGTCTAACCAGGAGGGCGAGGGTGGAGAGCGCGCACAAGATCACCGGGCGGTTCACGCAGCCCCTTTCCAGCAAGCAGGCCATCCTAGTCTATTTGCGCAAGGCGGGGCAGGCCACCGCCCAGACTCTGGCAGAGCACTTGGGCATTTCTCCCCAAGCCATTCGCCGCCACCTCAAGGATCTAGAGGCGGAGGGGCTGATCCACCACGTCGCTCAAGCCAGTGGCCTGGGCCGCCCCCAGCACTTCTATCAGCTTAGCCCCCAAGGGGAAGCGCAATTCCCCACAAGCTACGACGAGTTTGCCCTGGGCCTGCTCAATACGCTGGCCGAAACCCTGGGATCCGAACAGATGGGATCCCTGCTCCAGCAGCAGTGGCAGCGCAAAGCCCAAGAGTACCAAGCCCAGATGGGATGCGGATCCCTGGCCAAGCGGCTGGAGCGCTTGGTGCAGTTGCGCCAGGCAGAAGGCTACATGGCGGAGTACTACCCCTACCCCAACCACCTGGCTGCGGCCAGGGCAACAGAAGGCGCTGAGCAGTATGCCGAGCAATACGTATTGGTGGAGCACCACTGCGCCATCGCCCAAATTGCCCAGCGTTTTCCCAGCGTCTGCGGCCACGAGCTGGAGATGTTTGCCGCCGCCCTGCCCGACTGCCGGGTAGAGCGCCTCACCTGGCAGGTGAACGGAGAACACCAGTGCGGCTACTGGATTGCCAGGATGGGATCCCCTCCTAGACCCAGCCACGAGTAGCAGTAGGTGGCGGCTTCGGAAGACAGGCAAGAGCAGCTATAGCTCTGGCCGTGCAAGGGCCATGGGTCAGTTGGCTCAAGTCCGCCTTTGAGCAGTATTTCCTAGCCAAGATGCGCTGGGGGTGGGCGGTGCCTTGGTTTGAGCGCCTCAGTTTGCAGGGGGTGGGGCTCTCATAGAGCCCATCTCCAAGCCATTGGGAGATTTGGTCTTTCCTTAGCCTCTTTCTCTCGTCACTCTCAAGTTACGCCTTGGACACTTGCACTATGGAAACTCAAGTCGGCAGGTTGCACCAACAAAGGTTTTCCGGCTGGAGCTGGGGCCACCTGGGCTGGGCGCTGCTGTTCCTCTCGCTAGGGGGGCTGGGCGGCTGGCTGCTGGGATCCCAAAGCCGGCCCGGTCCAGGGGTAGCCGCTTCGGAGCTTCCCGTCAGCGAGACGGAGTCCTTGGAAACCGCCAAGGCCGCCCCGTTGGCCACGATGGAGGTCAAGCCTCGGGAAATCGGCCAAGAGCGGATTCTGGTGGGCAGCCTAGAGGCTGTGGAGCGCACCTCCCTCAGCAGCCGCATTGTGGGCCGAGTTCTGGAGCTGCCGGTTCAGGAGGGGCAGCAGGTGGCGGCCGGATCCCTGATTGCCCGTCTGGATGTCAGCGATGTGCAGGCCGCCCAGCAACAGGCCCAGGCCCAGCGGCAACAGGCTGAGGCGCAACTGCAGCAGGCCCAAGCAGGCCTTCTGGCCGCCCAGGCAGGGGTGAGGGGAGCGGAAGAAGCCTTGCGCCAGGTGCAAGCCCAGAAGCAGCAGGCGGAAGCGGAGCTGCAGGAGGCCCGTTTGCACCAAGAACGCATGCAGAAGCTGCACGCCGAAGGGGCCATGGCCCAAGCCCAGGTGGATCAGGCCAATACGCGGGTAGCCGTGCTCTTGGGCCGGCTGGCCCAGCTCGAGGCCGGGATCCAGCAGGCCGAACAGGGATTGACCCAAGCGCGGGCCCAGCTTGCCCAGGCCAAAGGCCGGATCCCTGAGGTGCAGGCGGCCATGGCCCAGGCGCAGGCGGGGGTGGCACAAGCCCAAGCCAACCTGGCCTACGGAACCCTGGTTGCCCCCTTTGCCGGCGTCGTCACCCGCAAGTATGTGGAGGTAGGGGCTTTGGCGGGGCCGGGCCAGCCGATAGTGGAGCTAGAAAGCAGCGAGCGGCTGCGGTTTTCCGTGGCTGTGCCCGAATCGCTGGCCGGCCAGATCCGGGTGGGACAAGGGGTGCCCATCAGCATCGACAGCCTCAACCAAACCGTGGAGGGAGCCATTCGCCAAATCATCCCCAGCGCCGATCCCAGCTCGAGAACCGTGGAAGTCAAGGCGGAGCATGACTCTAGTCAATAATAAGCTCAACTATACTGAAAATAATGTATAATATGTTCAGTACGGATTACTACCAGTTGATCTTTCTGTTTACTTTCGAGTCTGCCAACATGGTAGCCAAAGCAAAGCAGAAAATTGGTAGTAAGACGACACGGAAACTGCGCTTTGGGTATTCTACTCAAAGCTTTGCGGGATACCGCCATTCTGTTTGGACTCCGTCCCGCTAACGCGAATGGAAACAAGCAGAATGCTATCGCTGCATAGTTGAACAGTGATGTTCAGCAGTGTTCAGCGTAAATGTATCAGATCCCTCCGCTCCCCGGAGCCATGCCGGGCATGCTGGGCCGTCTGAAGTTGGCAGGAGAAACCCGCCAAGCCCTGCTGCTGCCCCAGACAAGCCTGGTAGAACAGTTCGGCCTGACGGGCGTGTATCGGCTGGCGGACGGCAAGCCGCTGTTTACGCCGGTGGCGGTGGGATCCCGCTATGGGGATCTGGTGGAGATCCACGCCGGGCTGCAGCCTGGAGACGAGGTGATCCAGGAAGCGGCTGCCGTTCGGGCCGGATCCTTCTGAAGCCTGTTTTCTGGGACAGAAGCCCAGAGTCCTGCTGACTGTCTTGGTTTCCGCCGGGCTTGCGGGGCTTTCGCCGCTGCGGCCCTGTCAGGCTGAGGCAGCGGCAGGAAGTTCCTAGTTGCCCTGAAGCTTTTCTCCTCGCACCGCTTGCAACAGCGTCGCAGAGCGATGGCTACGGGGCGGGCAAGCCTCTTGAGCTGGGTGGGGGAAAGCCGTCCTCTGGGCTGCGCCCGGGGAACCCTGGGAGCGACCCAGAACCTGAGCCCGTCTTGGCAAATCCAGTTTCTTTTTGGGTATACTTCCGCTATACTCATCTCGTACAGATTCCGAGTTCCTTCCCCTGAAGATGATCTTGCGCGCTCCCTTTTTTGGCTACTTTACCTTTCCCTGGCAGCGACCAGGGCGGAAGGGTGGCGCGTAAACTATAAAGCCTAGGTTTACCTGAGTCAGTCCTGAAGCCCTGAGCCCAGTGCCAGGGCTTTTTTGATGGCTCGACAGCTCAATCCCTCACTTGCCCATCCCTTGGACACAATGAAGGACAGTTCTATGCCCCCCCAAACCGACAACTGCAACATCCAAGAGGTGACTCCCTTGATTGCCCCTGCTGCTGTCAAGGCCAAGCTGCCGCTGACGGAAACGGCAGCCCAAGTGGTGCTCTCCACGCGGCAGGCCATTCGCGACATCATCCACGGACGGGATCTCCATCGCCTGGTGGTGATCGTCGGCCCCTGCTCCATCCACGATCCGGAAGCGGCCTTGGAGTACGCCCACCGCCTCAAGCGGGTGGCCGACCGAACCCGCGAGCACCTGGTGATCGTGATGCGCACCTATTTTGAGAAGCCGCGCACCACCGTGGGCTGGAAGGGGTTGATCAACGATCCCCACCTGGATGGCTCCTGCGACATTGCCACCGGCTTGCAACTGGCCCGCTCCATCCTGCTGCAGATCAACGAGCTGGGCCTGCCCTGTGCCACCGAGATGCTGGATCCGGTGACCCCTCAATACACCGCAGACCTGGTGAGCTGGGCGGCCATCGGCGCCCGAACCATCGAAAGCCAGACCCACCGGGAAATGGCCAGCGGCCTCTCCATGCCCGTGGGCTTCAAAAACGGCACCGACGGGCGGCTGGAAATTGCCCTCAACGCCATCTTGTCTGCCAGCCACCCCCACAGTTTTCTGGGCATTGGCCAAGACGGCATGACGGCCTTGGTGAAAACCACCGGCAACCCGGATCGGCACATCGTGTTGCGCGGCGGCGTCGGCAGAACCAACTACGGCCCGGAAGATGTGGCGCGGGCGGCGTTGCTGATGAAGGATCAAGGGATCCCGCGCTCGGTGATGGTGGACTGCTCCCACGACAACTCACAGAAGGACTACCGCCGGCAGGGATCCGTCTGTCGGGCGGTGCTACAGCAGTACCAAGCGGGGCAGCGGGCCTTGATGGGGCTGATGCTGGAGAGCAACCTCAACCCGGGCAAGCAAACCTGGCAGGAAGGGGCGCCGCTCCAGTACGGCGTTTCCATTACCGACGGCTGCATTGGCTGGGAAGAGACCGAAGACCTGTTGCAGGAGATGGCGGCGGTCGTAGCAGGGAAAACCTTGGCTCTGAGCCATTGAGGCGGGGGCCAGCCTTCTGAAAAATCCCCGAACTCCCCTCTCCCTCTGGGAGAGGGGCCGGGGATAGGGACAACTGCTGCCAGAGCGTCAGACGGGATCCAAGACTTAGAAAGGGGTACGCCGGCAAAGCTAAGATCCGATTAACCCAGTTCCGTTCCCTGCTCCCGCAGCGGGCAGGGTGGGTCAACCTGGAAGCTGTTGATGCCTGAAACCTCTTCTGACCCTGTGCCGACGCTACAACTGGCCTCGCCGACTTCTGCGGCCTGGATCGACCAAGCCATTCGTCACCTCGACCTTATCTTGTTGGATCACGCCAACTGCGAGAAAAAAGCGGCGGGCAACGCCCTTAGTTTGCTGTTTCGCTACCCGGCCAACGGGCGGCTGGTGGAAGCGCTGTCGCCGCTGGCGCGGGAGGAGCTGCAGCACTTTGAGCGGGTGCATCGCCACCTGCAACGGCTGGGGATCCCGATCAGGCCCCTCTCGGCTGCTCCCTACGCCAGCCGTCTCAACCAGCACCTGCGCCGCTCCGAGCCGGAGCACCTTTTGGACGCTTTGCTGGTGGCCGCCATCATCGAGGCCCGCAGCCACGAACGCCTGGGCCTGCTGGGGATCCACGCCCCCGACCCGGAGCTGCGGCAGTTTTACCTCTGGCTGGCGGCGGCTGAAGAGCGGCACTGGCAGTTGTATCTAGACCTGGCGCTGGAGCAGTTCCCCGCTGACGAGGTGCAGGAGCGGCTGGACACCCTGCTGCAGGTGGAAGCGGAGATTTTATCGACCCTTCACCCTGAGCCTCGTGTCCACAGCTAACCCATCCCCTTCCCGCGCAACCCCCATGTTCCAGGCAACGCGGCGGTGGTTGGCCCTCTGGTACACCGTGGTAACAGGGGTGTTTTTGTTGCTGTTTGCCGGCAGCTTCTACTGGTATGTGCAGTCAACCCTGATCGAGCGGGTGGACGACACGCTGGGCCATGTGGTGGAAATTGTCGAGCGCTCCCTGGTGGTGGACGAGAGCCTCTTGGATCCACAGCAGGCCCGCCAGAGCTTAGAGGCCAGCTTTCGGGATGATCCCAGCACCCTGGAGGACGACCACATCGACCTGGAGTGGTTTGATCCCCAGGGATCCCTCATCTGGTCCACGGTGCCCGGCGGCATCCCTGCCCCCCTGCTGACCGAGGGATCCCTGCACACCGCCCGCATCGCGCCTGGGTATTGGCTGCGCCAGTTCACCGAGCCGATCCTGGCCGGTGGGAAGCTGCTGGGGTATTTGCGGGTCAGCCACCCCTGGTTTGAGGTGAGCAAGCCGACACGCCAGCTCATTCGGGATCTCAGCCTCTGGGTAGTGGCCAGTTTGGCCTGTGTGGGGGGAATCGGCTGGCTGCTCTCCGGTTTGGCCATGCAGCCCATCCGCCAGTCTTACCAGCAGCTCAAGCAATTTACCGCCGATGCCTCCCACGAGCTGCGCAGCCCCTTGGCCAGCATTCAAACCACGGTACAGGTGGCTTTGGCCGATCCGCACCTGGACGCCGACACCCGCCAGCGCTGGCAGATGGTGGAGCGGCTGTGTTTGCGGCTGGGCCGCCTGGTGGACGACCTGCTGTTTCTGGCCCGCCACGACAGCGGCATGGTGCCTTTCCAGCCCCGCTGCTGTGCGCTGGATGCTCTGCTGCTGCAGGTGGTAGAGGAGTTGCAAGGGCTGGCCAACCAGAAAGGGATCCACCTCAAGCTGGACATTGTCACCCCCGACGAGGAAGCAGAGGGCTATCCCTTCGCCTTTTGGGGAGATGAAGACCTGTTGGCCCGCCTGTTCACCAACCTGATCGAAAACGCCCTTCTCCACACTCCCTCTGGCGGCGAGGTGCAGGTGCGCCTTAGGCAGCGGCTGCGCTCCGGATCCCCAGAACTGGTGCTTCAGGTGCAAGATAGCGGGCCGGGGATCCCACCCCAGGCGCTGCCCCACCTGTTCGACCGTTTCTACCGGGTGGATCCGGCCCGCAGCGGGGATCCCAATCGGCGGTCGGGATCGGGTTTGGGGCTGGCCATTGTCAAAAGCATCGCCGAGCAGCATCGGGGGCAGGTGCAGGTGGAGAGCGAGGTGGGGCAGGGATCCACCTTTGAGGTGATTTTGCCCCAGCGACAATTGGAAACTTGCACTCCAGAAACCCTCTGAAAGTGCTCCAGAAAACAGACAATTCTTGGACAGTATGTTAAGTTCAAGCTAAAGTTCAATTGTTCTTTACTTAGAGAGCTTTACTTTGGGGCTTTAGGTCTTTTTTGTGGCCTTCTGTGTTTTCTGTTTGCGGATCTGAGAACTTCTTTTTTTTAAAACTCAGGATAGGCCAGACAAGGCGGAACTGGATCGCAGCTTTTGTTTTCTCTTACCAGTTGTCGGCAGGGTAATAAGCCAACTGATCAAGCCTGTCTATCTACCGGCAAATCCAGAATAGGTTCCTCTCCCTCTCCTTCGGAAAATGTATCGCTTTCAAGTTCGCGCCACCACTCAGCCCGGCGATCGAATTGCCCTGGTGGGATCCAGCCCTCAACTGGGCGCCTGGGATCCCTGCCGCTGTGTTTGGCTGCAGACGGATCCCGATCGCTACCCGCTCTGGTGGGTGGAGTTGCCATTAGGCCCGGCAGATGGCACTTCTAGCCCACTGTCCTCTGGGGAGGGACTCGAAGAAACCCCTCGACTGGAGTACCGGTACCTGCGCGTTCAGGCGGATGGCGAAGTTATTTGGGAAGCCACCGATAGGAATCGCTGGGTGCCGCTTGAGCCGGAACCTTTGCCGGCAGTTTTGATCGTGGAAGATGGCGAGTTTGGCCGGATCCCTTTCTATCCATACGGCTATTTTGCCTTGCCGGTGAGCGAGCCTGAGCCCGAAGATTGTCCGGGACTGAAGATAGTCGTCTTGGGCAGTTCGGTGGCCCTGGGGTGCAGCGCCTGGCTGTTGCGAGGATGGGCCTGGCTGTTGCAGAAAGCTCTACGAGAACGCTATGGCCATCAAGTGCGGAACCTCTCCGAATTGGGGGCAAACGTCAGCCGAACCCTGGCCCGATTTGAGCAGGTGGTGATCCCTGAACATCCCGATGTCGTTATTGTTGCCTTGTCTTTGGGAAATGAAGGCTTGGCCACGGCTCTGCCGGAGCATCGCCGTGCCGTCCAAAGGCGGTTTGAAAACGGCCTGCAGCGGTTAATTCAGCGAATTCAAGACATTGGAGCCTTGCCAGTTTTGGGAGGGGTTTACCCCCATGCAGACTACGGCCTAGAACAGCATCTGCTTTTGCAGGAAACTCAGCAAAGGATGCTCAGTTGGGGATGCCCCGTGTTCAACTGGCTGCCCATCTTAGACGATGGCCAGGGGCGCTGGAAGCCAGATCTGGCTTTTGACGCGGCCCACCCTAATACCAAGGGGCACCAACTCATGTTTGCGGCTATTGACCTCTCGATTTTTGATCCCAACACTGTGAAGTCAGCCCCCCTAAAGCTGGCATCATCCAAAGAAAAGCTGATTTTTGAGGATCCCTCTGGCTTTTGGGCGGCCTTGGAGGGTCAGAATCGATTCCGCCTTGTTAATATTACTCCTTATGATTACACCTTGACACCGACTTGGCAATCTTTACAAGCTGCTTTTCAAGAAGCTCGACTACAGCCAGGCTTATATATTGGTAAAAGCGGTGAGAAAGGGCAAGATCAACCTTTGTACTCCCTCTCCATTCATGAGAATGGCTTGATTCAAACAACCCTTTCCATTCCCCCAGATGCCGACCTTGTCTTTTCTCCGGCAGCCGATTTTTTCTCTCCGGAATCCTCAGAAATAGTCTTTAGTGACGGGACTCTAACACTCCTCAAACTTAGCTACCCATCCGCCGGCTTGGATCCCAAGCCCCGCCTGTGTGTGATTAACCAAAGCAGCTATGAGTACAACATCCACCCTATGTGGAAAGAAGTGCGGGCTGCCCTCAAAGCTCTGCCAACAGGCGTTTATGAGGATCCCCTCTATCGCGATGCTCCCTTTCGCACGTTGATGATTGGAGAGGGGGGGTTGGAAAGCCGGGTCAAGGCTGCTCCCAACTCGGTCATGCTATTGGAATACACATGCGCCTTATCTGATATTCATCGCGTTGCTGTTGTTCCCCTGGGGGATCGCTGTGCGGTGCGGATGCTGCTCTACAAGTTGGAATACGACGGGCCTGCCTTTCCGTTTGATCTAACCCGCACCAGCAACCTAGCGGATGTAGCCGATATGATCCACCACGAGTTTCAGGGCATGTGGGATCCGCAATATTTGCACTACAGCCCTGAAGACAGGCGAATTTATCACAGCAAGTGGACAGGTCTTTCTTTCGGCCATGAGGTGGAAGAGGGGGAAGACCCCCTGCAGAATATGAATCCAATCCATGAGCGGATGCGGACTCGTTATACAGCTCGCGCCAAGCGCTTTCTATATGTCTTGGAAAAGGCGGACAAGATCTTGTTCGTGCGCACAGGCGGCTGTCAGCGGGGCGCGGTGATCGACTTGATGGATAAATTGTCCGCTAAGCGAAAGGGCAAGCCCTTCCTACTCCTTATCATTTCCCCTCAGCCTTCAGAGGAGTTTGCCGGGATCCCCAATGTCATCCACTACGATATGGAGTTCAACCCCGACCGCATGTGTGCGGATCCCGAGCATTGGCGGTACTGCACAGAGATCATGAGAGAGATCCTCCATTCTCTGGGAGTTTCCAGCCGCAATCTTTTCTGGTGTCCTCCCCAGCCGGCTTAATTGCCTGAGATCCTACCTAGAATGCGATGCCGGTAGGATCCTGCTCTGCCCTACCTCAGCGGTGTTTGCTTAGCACAGAAAGAGCATCAGCCCAGAGGATCAGCCTTGCTTGTAGGTTTAGCCAAATCCCATCGTTCATTCGCAATAAAAATACGATATACAAGCCCAATATAAACAAAATGCACAAGTTCCCTAACCATTTGTAGGTCTGGATAATTTGGTCGGCACTCCAGCCAAAATCATCAACCAAGCGGTTCATATCCCCACCAGCATCCCCCTGGCCACACAGCAGAGTTCCCCACGGGATCGGAGCTAGCCCTTTTTGGATTCTGTGCCATTGCCAAAAGCTTCTCCAGAGGCTGCTGGCTGCAACTCCCAGAACGACGAATCGCCAAAAGTCCCACCGCCAGCGATCTGGCAAGCGAAGATAAAAGCAGGCCATCAAGAAGGTGCTGATGTAAAACTCGCCGCCCACGCCGCCAAAGGTAATTAGCATTTCTTTGGTGCGATTGGGCATTAGCCAGGTCATATAAAACTGCAGCAGCGCAAGAACAACAACCAATGCCTGTAGCCATCGAATCCGCTCCTTGCGGGTCGACCAGAATAGCAAGCTCAGCAAAAAGAGGATCCCAAAGTACACAAAGGGATCCTTTTCCGGACTGATGCTGGTCCAGCCAAAAGGTAAGGGCAAAGCTCGATGCCCGCTCCACCAGGCAATGCTGGCATGGCCCAGCTCGTGAATCCAAATGTGCCAAGGCAAATGTAACAACTCCAATAGGGCAATGCTGTTTACCAGCAGGGCTACCACAAATGCAACTGGGTAAGCCCAGATATTTATCGCCCAGCTATCAAAAGAAAACCGATCCCATCGCTTTTGGGATCTCAAACGCAGGCTGCGCTGCCAAAGCAACTGAGAGCCACAGAAAGCGCGGATTTCCAATTGCTCTAGGCGTGGAATCCGCAGTTGCTTCACCATCAAAAACAGCCGGGCCACAACAACCGGCGGAGAGGGGCTTTGGGACGGGGATCCCAGCAGGTCGATGCGCAAGGTGTTGTCGGCAAGATACACTTGCGCGGGCCAGCGCCACTTCAGGAGCTCTGCCCGAACCACCCGCAGGATCGCTTGGCTGTCCCCAGCGCGGGCCAGGGGGAGGGGATCAGGTAGGGGGGACATCCACACTCCAGAGGCAGGACGAGGATCCCTACCCATTGTGGCCTGGGCCGACTGGCAACGGCGAAATTGCGCTCCCTCTCAGGCCGCTCTGGGGGGAGCTTGGTATAGTTGAGGGCAGCAGGTGTGCCGGAGTGGGTGCAATTCATGCCTGGATTGGAACGGGAGCCCAAACTGTCTAGGCAGAGCTCTCTGTGGGGGGCAACGCTGCTGCTGGGCTTGGCCGGAGCAGGTTTATTTTCCCCCTTGCCCGCTCAAGCAGAGCTGACCGCCGTTCCTGGCTTGTCTCGCATCGAGAGTTGGCACTACGACCCGCAGCGGGGATGGCTAGAGGTCAACACCCAGGGAGAGGTGCGTCCTTTTCTGTTTGTGCTGCAAAACCCTCCTAGGGTAGTGCTGGATTTTCCCAACACTCTCTTTGGGCGGGAGCCCCAAACCCAGACCTTTCCGGGGCGGGTTACCTCGTTGGAGATCAAACAGTTCACCCCAACGATCACTCGCTTTGTGCTGCACCTGCAGCCGGATCAGCCTCTCAGCCTCGACCAACTGCAACTGCTCACGGCTGGTCCCTCCCGCTGGGCTGTCCAGTTCCTCCAACCCGAGCAGCCCTTGCCCGCAGCAGCACCGCTATTTCCCTCGGCAGCCGGCCCCAGGGATCGCATCTCACCGTCCCCGCCGCTGCCCCGCCGCCCCGAAGCCAGCCCACTCTCTCCTCCTGCAACCTCCCCTTCCAGCCATCGGATCTTGGCCATTTCTCCGCAAGCGGAGGGCTTTTTCATCCGCACTCAGGGTAGCCCTTCCACCACGGTGCGGCGCATCCTCGATCCGGATCGAGTGGTGGTGGATTTTCTCAACACCACCCTCAGCCCCGCCCTCACCCAGCGGGTCTATACCGTCAACCGCCTGGGGGTTTCGCGGCTGCGGGTGGGGCAATTCGAGCCCACCATCGCCCGCGTGGTCTTGGATGTGGATCCTTCCAGTGGCGACTGGGAGGCCCGCTACGACCCGCAGCAGGGAGGAATCTGGATCCAGCCCGCCGGGGGTGCTGCCCAGGCCAGCCTTCTGCCCGATCTCAGCTCTGCCGACTCCCAAGGGCCCCTGGCTACCTTGCGCTCTGTGGAGCTGCGGGGGAATCAGCTCATCATCAGCGCCGATGGGTTCATGTTCTACCGGGCCGGCTGGGATCCGGAAAGCGGCGGCTACCGCATCAACGTGGCACCGGCCCGCCTACCCGAGTCCTTGCCGGATCCCGGCTTGCCAATTGGAGGGCCGGTGCAGCGGATCCGCTTTGTGCAGGAAGATGCCCGCACGGTCAGCATTCTGGTGCAACCTGCCGAAGAGTTCAACGTCTTTGAGCCCAATCCCGGCCAGGGATCCCGCCGCATCACCCTGGAGCTGCGCCCCCTCCACGCTCCGCCGTCCGCACCCCAGCCGCAACCGCCTGCCCAAGCTTCCCTTCCTTCCCGCCGGGGCCGGACGGTCATCGCCATCGATCCAGGCCACGGCGGACGGGATCCCGGTGCCATTGGGGTGGGTGGGATCCAGGAAAAGGACATCGTGCTCTCCGTTTCCCACCAGGTACGACACCTGTTGCAAGAGCGGGGGTATGAGGTGGTGATGACCCGCACCGACGACCGGGAAGTGCTGCTGCAGCCGCGGGTGGATATGGCCGTGCAGGCCAACGCCACTCTGCTGGTGAGCATCCACGCCAATGCTCTAGAGCGCTCCAGCATCCACGGCATTGAGACCTACTACCTGCGGCCCGACAGCGCCGAGCTGGCTGTGGTCTTGCACCGCAGCTTGGTGAGGGCCAGCGGCGCCGCCGACCGGGGGGTGCGACGGGCCCGCTTCTTCATGGTGCGGGAAACGCCGGTGGGCATGCCTTCGGTGCTGCTGGAGCTGGGGTATGTAACCAACCCAACCGAAGGGCGAAAGTTGGCTACCCCCGAATACCAGGCCATTTTGGCGCGGGCCATTGCCGAGGGCATCGAGGCCTTTCTGCGTAGCCGCCAAAGATAGGGACTCGGTCGGATCTTTGGTTTGAGCCGTTCGCCCCTACGGCCCACTCCGTGAAGGGACGAAGTCCCAGGGTAGGGAAGCTGTCGCCGAGACTCTCGGAAGCAGGGTAGGATACAGCAGCTTCAGCCAAGGTGTTGAGGAGAACGGAGCATGCGTTGGGAGTGGGGATCAGATCCGGATCCCAGTTGGCCAATTGGGGTGTTTGACAGTGGCTTGGGCGGGCTCACCGTCTGGCGGGCCCTGCGCCGTCGCTTGCCCCAGGAGCGCCTTGTCTACTTTGCCGACACGGCGCGGCTGCCCTATGGGGATCGCTCCGCCGAGGAGATCTTGACTTTTGTGCGGCAGATCCTCCGCTGGATGCAGGCGCAGCCGGTGAAGGTGGTGGTGATGGCCTGCAACACCAGCTCGGCGCTGGCCCTGGAGCAGGTGCAGCAGGAGTTTGCCCTGCCCATTCTGGGGCTGATCCTGCCCGGCGCCCAGGCGGCCCTGGCCCAGGGATCCCGCATTGGGGTCATTGCCACGGCAGCCACGGTCAAAAGCCGCGCCTACTCCAAGGCCATTCAAGAGTACAGCGCCCTGGATCCCCGGCGCTTTCCCCAACCTGTCCAGTGCTGGGAGCAGGCCTGCCCGGAGTTCGTCCCCCTCATCGAAGCCGGCCAGTTGGACGGCCCCGAGCTGCGCCAAGCGGCTGAACGCTATTTGCAGCCGCTCCTGCAACAGGGGATCGACACCCTCGTCTACGGCTGCACCCACTACCCGCTGCTGGATCCTCTCCTGAAGTCCTTGCTGCCCTCTTCGGTCAGACGGGTGGATCCCGGCGTGGCGCTGGTGGGATCCCTGGCCCGGGAACTCAGCCTCTGGGGCCTGCGCCGACCCTCAACTGCTAGCCAGGCAGAACCTCACCGCTTCTATGTGAGTGGGGATCCGGAGCGGTTTGCCCAGTTGGCCACTCCTTGGCTGGGCTTTCGACCCCAGGTGGAACGGGTGGAATGGCCGGCCTTGGACGTCAACAACTCCCGCCGGCCCTAGGCGAGAGCAGCAGGCCAGCCCAGGCAAATTGGCCCTACTTGCCCCCCTGTTGCTGCAGCGATCCCACAGGTTCCCTGCCTGCAGCCAGGTCGACACGGAGCAAGGGACAGGGAAAGGCCCTTTGGGTGGCTTTGGAATTGGAAGAGTGCAAGGTTGCCCAGGGCCTGGCCGATTCTCCTTAACTTGATAACCCCGAGTTAGCTCTGCTAGGCTTTAGGCGAGATTCGGCTGGGGGGAGGGGATCTATGGCGGCACGGGTGGGTATCAACGGTTTTGGCCGCATTGGGCGTTTGGTGCTGCGGGCGGCTTGGGGTTGGCCGGAGCTGGAGTTTGCCCACATCAACGAGATCAAAGGTGGGCCTGCTACTGCGGCTCACCTGCTCAAGTTCGACTCAGTGCAGGGCCGCTGGAACACCGACATCGAGGCATCTGAGCAACGGCTGCGCATCCAAGACAAAACCCTTACCTTCAGCGAGTTCAAATCTCCCGGCGAAGTCCCTTGGGCGGATCTGGGGATCGACCTGGTGCTGGAGTGCTCGGGCAAATTCGTCAAGGCGGCAGAGCTGGATGCCTACTTCAAAGCAGGGGTGCGCAAAGTCATTGTGGCTGCCCCCGTCCAGGATGAAGAGGCCCTCAACATCGTCATGGGCGTCAACGACCACCTCTACGACCCCGCTCGCCACCATTTGCTCACAGCCGCCTCCTGCACCACCAACTGCCTGGCCCCCTTGGTAAAGGTCATCCACGAGGGGATCGGCATCCTGCACGGGGTGATCACCACCGTCCACGACGTCACCAATACCCAAAGTATGGTGGATGCCCCCCACAAAGACCTGCGGCGGGCCCGCTCGGCTCTGCTGTCTTTGGTGCCCACCACCACCGGCTCGGCCAAGGCCATCGGCCTCATCTACCCTGAGCTGAAGGGAAAGCTCAACGGCCTTGCCGTGCGCGTGCCCCTGCTCAATGCCTCTTTGACCGACGCGGTGTTCGAGGTAAAGCGGCCCACCACGGTGGAAGAGGTGAATCATCTCTTAAAAACGGCAGCCGAGGGGGAACTCAAGGGCATCCTTGGCTATGAGGAGCTGCCGCTGGTCTCGGTGGATTTCAAGGGGGATCCCCGCTCCAGCATTGTGGATGCCCCTTCCACCATGGTGGTAGATGGCACGCAGGTGAAGATCCTGGCCTGGTACGACAACGAATGGGGCTACGCCAACCGCATGGCGGAATTGGCCCGCAAGGTGGCCCTCAGTTTATAGAAGCGTTTTTTGAAGCATCCCCCTTGGAGGCCTGCCCATGACTGCTGTCTCGAGCGCCCAAGCTGCCGCCGTGCGCAACTATGCCCTGGTAACGGCTGCCTACTGGGGCTTTACCCTCACCGACGGCGCCATCCGCATGTTGGTGCTGCTCCACTTCCACAAGTTGGGCTTCACCCCGATTCAGATTGCCATGCTGTTTCTCTTCTACGAGATCTTTGGGGTGATCACCAACTTTCTGGGCGGCTGGATTGGATCCCTGTTTGGCCTGCGGCTGACGCTGTACGGGGGCATCGCCATCCAGATCTTCGGCTTGGTGATGCTGGGGGTGATCAACCTGCAATGGCCGGTCTGGGGCCAGGTGGCCTATGTGATGACGGCCCAAGCCCTGGCCGGGATCGCCAAAGATCTCACCAAGATGAGCTCCAAAAGCGCCATCCGCCTGGTGGTGCCCAAGGAGGCCGAGTCCCGCCTCTTCCGCTGGGTGGCCATGCTGACGGGATCCAAAAACGCCCTCAAGGGGGTAGGGTTTTTCGTCGGGGCGGCCCTGCTGCAGATCTTCACTGAGATCTACGGGGATCCCATGGGCTTCCGCATGGCCAATTTCGTCCAGGCGGGGGCGCTGGCTTTGATCTTCTGTTCCGGGATCCTGCTGCCGGCGGACATGGGCAAGGTCAAGGCCAAGATCCCCTTCAAGCGGCTGTTTTCCAAAAGCCGCGAGATCAACCTCCTCTCAGCCGCCCGCTTTTTCCTCTTTGGGTCGCGCGATGTGTGGTTTGTGGTGGCCCTGCCGGTGTTCCTCTACGACAGCCTAGGCTGGAGCTTTATGCAGGTGGGCAGCTACATGGCCCTCTGGGTCATTGGCTATGGGATCATCCAGTTCCTAGCGCCCCAGCTCCTGGGAGGAGGTCGCCCGGGTCGCGCCCCCAAGGCCCGCACCATCCAGATCTGGACGTTCACCTTGACGGCGGTGCCGGCACTCATTGCTACCGCTTTTATGGCCGGCCTGCCGCCGCAATGGGTGGTTACCGGCGGCCTCATCCTCTTCGGGATCGTCTTTGCCTTCAACTCGGCGGTGCACTCCTATCTGGTACTGGCCTACACAGAGGATGATGATGTCGCCCTCAACGTGGGCTTTTACTACATGGCCAACTCCGGTGGGCGCCTGCTGGGGACGGTGACTTCGGGGATCCTCTTCCAGCTTTACGGTCTGGAGGGCTGCCTCTGGTTTTCCACCCTGTTGATTTTGATGGCAGGGCTGTTTTCGCTGAAATTGCCCGATCCCAGCAAAACCCCCGTGGAGTGGGTGGTTAAGCCGGGGGATTGAGGTGTTAGTCAAGCAGGGCCAGGTTATCCCGGTGAACCGCTGTATCGACTCCCTCGTAGCCCAAGATGTAGGGGATCTCGGCGGTTTTCTTGCCTTTGATCCGCCGCAGTTCCTCGGCGCTGTAGTTGACCAGGCCCCGCCCCACCTCCCGTCCGCCGGGATCGCACAGGCGCACGGCTGCCCCTGCCTCAAAGTCGCCAGAAACGTCGGTGATCCCTGCCGGCAGCAGCGAGCGCCCCTGCTCACAGACTGCCCTTACAGCTCCCTCATCCAGAGTCAGGGATCCCTCGGGGATGAGGCCGTAGGCAATCCACCGCTTGCGAGCACTAACGGGCTGGGGAGCTGGCTCAAAGCGGGTGCCGATGGGCTCTCCGGCCAAGATGGCCGGGATCTGATCGGGCCGTTTGCCGTTGGTGATCACCACCGTCACGCCGGCGGCTGTGGCGATTTGAGCCGCCGTGAGCTTGGTGGCCATGCCGCCCGTGCCCCAGCCACTTTTGCCTTGGGCTTCCGCCTTTATCTGCAGCGGCATCCCGCGCCACACCCGTTCGATCGGCTCGGCGGAGGGGTCCCGATGGGGATCCGCCGAATAGAGCCTGTCCACGTCGGTGAGCAGGATCAGCCACTTGGCCTGCACCATGCTCGCCACCAGGGCAGAGAGGGAGTCGTTGTCGCCAAACTTCAGCTCCTCCACCGCCACCGTGTCGTTTTCGTTGACGATGGGGATAACCCCCATCTGCAGCAGTTGGGTGAAGGTGCGATTGGCATTGACGTAGCGGCTGCGCTCCACAAAGTCGCCGCGGGTAAGCAGCACCTGGGCAATGGGTTGGTTGAGAGCAGAGAAGAGATCATCGTATAGGCGAATTAGCCGTCCCTGCCCCACTGCTGCCACCGCCTGTTTTTCTGCAATTGCCGTGGGTCGTTGGCGCAGGCCCAGGCGGGCACAGCCTACCCCTACCGCTCCGGAGGAGACAAGGATTACCGCATAGCCCTGGCTGCGCAGCCGAGTCAGCACCTCCACCAGCGGCCCCAGCACGGAAAGGCGCAGCGAGCCCGTCTGCATGTCTGTCAAGCTGGAGGTGCCGATCTTCACCACCACTGTTCCCTCTGTTGCTGCCATCTTCTCATTCGATCCACTTGTTCGATCCAGCCAGGGTTCCCCATCCGTATCCCACCATAGCGGAACCGGGGCCCTTGCTTGCCCTCAGAGTCGCTGCAGGGGACAATAGAGGAAAGCAATAAATCTGCCTCAAGGTCTCTCTTTCTCTGCCTGTGAACCCTGTTCGTACCCTCTCCGCCACCAAAGCGGCCTTTTTCAGCGCCTACCCTCGTCCGATCAACGCCGCCTACCGGCGAGTGGTGGAGGAGTTGCTGGTGGAGCTGCACCTGACCACCGTCAACAGCGCCTTCGTCTACGATCCTTTTTTTGCCCTGGGTCTGGTTACTCTCTACGACAGCCTGATGGAAGCCTACCATCCCCCAGAGCAGCGCGAGGCCATCTTCAACGCCCTCTGCAAGGCGCTGCACCTGAAGCCGGAGGTGTTGCGCAAGAACGCCCGCGACCTGCTGGAGCTGATGCGCAGCGGGGATCCCGTCCAGCGATACAACCTGCTCTGTCTCAAGCCGGAGGCAGAAGATGTGGGCGGGCTGAAGGCGATTTTGCAGCGCATGACCCAGCCCCCCTACGCCTACAGCCGAGTTTTGGCGGTTGGCCTCTACACGGCCTACGAAGCGGTGGCCACCTCGCTCTACAAGGAGCCGGAAGAGCGCACCCGCCACTTTCTGGAGGACGTGATCGGCAACCTACCCTTTTCGCCGGAGCGAGTCAAAAAAGATCTGGAGCTTTACCGCAGCAACTTGGATCGCCTGAAGCAGGCGCGGGCCATCGTCGAGGAGATGGTGAAAGCGGCCCGGCGCCAACAGGAGCGCCGCCAATCCACCGCCTCGCTGCCCGAGACTCCCGCCGCCGATCGCAGGGAGTCCAGCGGCTAAAACCCCCTAGACCAAATAGGGGGCCCACCTGTCCACCACCTCAGGCGAGCCGTACCAGCGCCGCCCGCCTCGACCAGAATGGTGACAGTCGGGAAGGGTGAGGTTGATGGCCCCTGGCAGATGGGCGGCCTCGATGGGGGTGATGCCATCTCCCCACAGCTCCCCTTGGCCGGCGGTAAGCCGGTAGCTGTTGTAGGCCAGCCAAGCCAGATAATGCTCCTGCCGCCATAGCGATCCCAGGCCCACGCGCCGCCCTTGGATGGCCTTGCCCGCCACACAGACGTATTTGACCTGTGGCCAGAAGGCTCCCGGGTAGTGGGTGTTAACGAAGTCCAGGTTGCGCCTTGTCCAGCGCTCCCGGCTGGTGTGCGGGGATCCCAGGCTAATTAGGGTGGAAACGTGCTCCCGCCCCTGCCAGACCTGCCCCCCGTAGGGCACGGATCCCAGGTAGATGCGGGCAATCCAGCCGCCCGCGGAGTGGGCCACCAGGTTAACCCGGTCCACTTCAAACTCGGCTTGGGTACGCCGAATCGTGGCCTGAAGCGCCTGCAAGATGGGCGTGACGGGCCTTCCTCCCAGGGTAGGCAGCCAACTGCGCACCTGCAGCGGCACCACCCGAGCCGGGTAACCGCGGGCCTCCAGCTCCCGACGCAAAGGCTCATACTCAGAGGCGCCCGCCAGATAACCGGGCAAGATCACCGTGGGCAGAGCAGCCATGGGCTAGCGGGGGTACCAGAACATGCCCTTGATCCCCTCCGGGTCGGGCGTAAAGCCCAGCCGCTCGTAGAAGCTAACCACATCGCGGTCGGCAAAGAGGGTGATGTTGCTGATGTCTTGGGCGCGCAGCTCGTGGATCACCTTTTCCATCAGCCGCCTGCCCAGCCCCCGGCCCTGAAACTCAGGATGCACCACCACATCCCAGATGGTGGCATTGAAGGCGTGGTCAGAGGTGGCGCGGGCAAAGCCGATGAGGCGACGGTAGCTGCCCCGCTGCTGCCACATCGACACCACCAGAAAACTGTGTTGCAGGGCTTTCCTAACCTTGTGGATGGGGCGACGCGACCACCCTACTGCATCGCAAAGTTCCTCCAGCTCATACAGATCCAAGTTGGGATCCAGGCTAAAGACAATAGTCTCCCCCCCCACCGCCAACGTTTCCTGGCGACGGTCGGCTTTGGCTGTTTGCGCCGGCTCTTTGGTTGTAGCGGCCCCTGCTGCCCCAAACAGGCCTTTCCAAAAGCTCATCTGAATTTTTGCCGAGTAAAAGCCCACCTCTAGCCTGGGCGGGCGTGTCCTCAGTATAGCCAGGATCGGCAGCAGAAATGGTGCATCTGCCCAGGTGTTTCCGCGCAGGCTTGGGACGAACCTTATATCCGAGACTGAGAAATAATCGAGAAAGCTTAGCTCTGGGCACGTTGTATGGCTCCTCCCGGCACCGGCACCCTTGTCAATGCCCTCGCGATCCTAGTGGGCAGCGGCCTCGGTTGGGCGGCGGGCCGTCGCCTGCCCGAACGCATAAGCCAAACCCTGTTGCAAGCCCTGGGATCCCTGGTGTTGGTCTTGGGGATCCAGATGGCTCTCACCCTCAGCAGCGCTGCCCAGGCGGTAACGGTTTTGCTGGCCCTGATCGGGGGGGCTTTGCTGGGGGAAGGGATCGACCTCGAGGCCGCCTTTGAGCGGCTGGGACAGGGCCTGGAAAAGCGGGTGAGCCCCTGGCTGGGCCCCAGCCCTATCGCCCGCGCCTTCGTGACCACCACCATCCTGTTTGTGGTCGGCCCCATGACTCTGCTGGGAGCTATCCAGGATGGCCTGGGGGATCCCTCGCTGCTCTTGGTCAAGGCCGCCTTGGATGGCATTGCCACCCTTGCCTTTACGGCCAGCCTCGGCTGGGGCACGCTGTTTTCCGCCCTGCCGGTGCTCTTGGTTCAGGGAGGCGTGGCCCTGCTGGCGCGGCAACTGCAGCCGCTGTTGCGCCCAGACCTGCTCGCCGCCTTGGAAGCCACTGGCGGGATCCTCATCCTGGGTATTGGCATTAACCTGCTCGGCCTGGCCCGCCTGCGGGTGGCCAACCTGCTGCCCGCTTTGGTGATTGTGGAGCTGCTGGTGGGATTTTTCCCCCTCTGGGATCTCGACTTCTAGGGAACTGGAGGGGGCTCTCGCCCTGGGGGAGAAGGGAACCCAGCACAAGAGCGTCTGGAACCTCCCTCTCTATCCTCTAAGCCCTACCCTGACCGCCGTCCTAGCTGCTGGGGGCCAGCAGCAGTAAGGGTCGCGTCTTGAAAAAGCCTGATCCGGAAACTGACCCGGTGCGCGGCAAGCCCCGTCGTGCCGCTGCGCAGAAGTCGGCAGCCTGCCTCGTGGCACCCACCTACAGTTCAACTTTTGCCAAAGCTTCTTCCGGCCCCACCAGGGCAATGGCCGGGTTGACCAGGTAGGTTGTTGCGGCCTGATGGAGATGGGCAGGGGTGAGCTGCCTTACTCGCTGCAAATACTGCTGGTCGAACTCCAGGCCCAGGCCCAAAATCTCGTACCAACCGGCCAGTTGGGCCACTTGGGCGTTGGTTTGTTTGCTGAGGGCATATTGGCCCAAGAGCTTGCGCTGGGCCATCTCCACTTCCTCGCCGCTCAGGAGGGTGTCGTGGAGGCGACGGATCTCCGCTTGCAGGCGCTCCAGGGCCACCAAAGTGTTCTCCGGTGCCGTGCCCAGGTAGGCCCCAAAAGGGGCGGGATCCCGGCGGGTGGCAAAAAAGGCCGAGACCTCATAGGCCAGGCCGCTGCGCTCGCGCAGCTCCACAAACAGGCGGCTGGACAGGCCGCTGCCCAGGTAGGTGGCCAATAGCTTCAGGGCCGGATAGTCGGCGGAAGCGGCAGGGGAGCCGCGGAAGCCCATCAAGATCGTCGTCTGCTGGGTGGGCTGGGGCAGCTTCAGCAGTTGCGGCCTCTCCAAGGGAGACAGCGGCAGGGCTGGGTCGGGGGCGGGCGGGCCGGCGCTCACCCAATCTCCCAGAGCCGCTTCCACTTGGGCCGCCACTGTCTCGGGCGGCTCTGGGCCGATCACCGCCATCACCATGCCCTCTGGGCGGCAGTAGGTGGCGTGGTAGGCCAGCAAATCCTCGCGGGTCAGGGATCCCACTGTTTCCACTCCTCCCAGCTCTGGCAGGGCGTAGGGGTGATCCCCATAGAGGGCCCGCCGCACCTGATCAAAAGCCAAGCTGAAAGGCCGTTCCTGTCGGGCGCGAATGGCTTGCAGCATCAAGTCCCGCTCCCGCGCCACCTCTGCCTCGGGAAAGCTGGGATCGCGGAGGATCTCCGCCAGCAACTGCAACAGCTCCGGAAAATCCTCCGCTACACAGCGCAGGGCGACCTCGAAATGATCGGCGGCGCTGTCTACCGAAAGGGAAGCTCCCAACGATTCCACCCAAGCGGCAATAGCCTGGGAGTCGCGCTGCCGGGTGCCCTTGGTGAGGACAGCGGCCAGCAACTGGCTCAAGCCCGCCTGCTGCGGTTGCTCTACCCGGCTGCCGCCGCGAAAAAAACAGTGGGCAGCCAGGATCTCCACCGCCGCGTTCTGGCCCACCAGCAGCGTGATGCCGTTGGTCAAGCAGAGGCGCTGCAGATGGCCGCGTTGGGTGGTGGACAGGGTGGGGTGCATTGGGCAAGGGATCCAAGACTGAAAGGCCATCAACGGCAGGCCAGTTGCAGCTCCGAAGCCGCGGCAGCGTCAGAGGCAGCCGGCTTGAGCAGAGCGACCACGTAAGCCTGAGGGGAGAGATACTGCTGCGCCAGCTCGCGGATTTGCGCCGGAGTAAACGCTTGCAACAGCTCCAGGTACTCCTGCAGGCGCTGTACCCCAACCAGGGTCTCGTAGTAGCCGTAGAGGCTGGCCAGTTGACTGGGGGACTCGGCGGAGAAGAGCAGCTCGTGGGTGAGCATGCGCCGGGCGCGATCCAGCTCCGCTTGGCCAATGCCGTCCTGCTGTAACTTCTCGATCTCGTGCAGGATGGTTGACTCCACCTGTGCCAAATCCTCTACCTCCAGTTGAGCGCTGATGCAAAAGAGCCCCCCCTCCTTCAGCACCAGCGAAGAGCAGCCGATAGCCCTCACCCAGCCCCGCTGCTCGCGCAACAGATGCACCAGCCGCGAACTACGGCCCTCCCCCAGCACTACGGCCAACAGCTCTAGGCCGCACACCTGCTCCCAGGCGTCGAGGCTGACAGTGGGCCAGGCTAATTTCAGGCGGGCCTCTTCTGCGCGGGCGTGGGCGCTTTCGCGGCGCAGAACCCCCTGCGGGCGGGGCTGAGGAGAGATCGGAGGGGCAATCCAACCAGGGCCACCGGCGGAGCCGCCAAACTCCTTTTCCACCAAGGCCAGAGCTCGCTCAGGATCAATGCCTCCCGTCACCACCACCGTCATGAATTCGGGTCGGTACCAGCCGCGGTGGTAGGCGCGTAGTAGCTCTGGGGTCAACCCCATCAGGCTTGCCGGCGTGCCCAGCACAGGTCGCCCATAGGGGTGCTCCACCCCAAAGGCAGTTTCCATGAGGAGCTGATAGGCGGTGTAGCCCAGGTTGTCAGCAGCGCGGCGAATCTCCTCCAAAATCACCTGCTGCTCTTGCTCAAACTCCTGATCGGGGATCCCGGCCCGCAACACTGCCTCCGCCAGATAGGGCAAAGTCTCCGGCAGATCGGCGGCAGCTACTGTCATGTAGTAGTGGGTGTAATCCTGGCCAGTAGCAGCGTTGGCAATTCCCCCCCGGCCCTCGATGGCCCGATCCAGCTCGCCGGGGGCCAGTCGCTCGCTGCCCTTGAAGACCATGTGCTCCAGAAAATGGGAGATACCTAGCCACTCTGGTGGCTCGTTGCGCCCGCCTGTCCGAACCCAGACATCGACAGTTGCAGAATCGGCAATTGGGATAGGGTGAAGAATGACGCCCAGCCCGTTGCTCAGGCAATAGGTATGGGCAGGCAAAAGACGGTGTGTGCGATTCAAAATTCTTAATCGATAGAGATCATCCTTAATCTTATTAAATCTTAACGACGAAAGCCGCTCAAGACAGCATGTGAGGTCACCTTTCATCAAAAACCTGCCACAGCCCCTCTCTCGTCACGCTTGCTGCTGTGGATTAGGGGATCCCTCGCCGGCGAGGTTTTCTTCTACCTGGAAGCCAGGGGGCCATTCTTCGCTGTCGCGCAGCCTCTGCACCACCTCCTGGGGCAGTACCACCCCCAACTCCCGCGCCGCCACCGCTACCACATCGCCGCGGTCGATCAAGCCGGCAATGGCGCCGCTGGGGGTGAAGACCAGAATGCGGCGCGGCTCTGCCTGGCGCATCATCTGAATCACCTGGGGGATGGGGGTTTCCTCTTGCACCCCCTGCAGTTGCTCCATCGGCTTGAGAATGGCTTTGAGGGTGAGGTGATCCCACTGGCTACGCTCGATGTCGTTGAGCAGTTCCGGCCTGACCAGGCCGCGGTAGCGGCCATCTTCTTCGGCAAAATAAACGTCCGCTGGCTGAGCTGGGGCTTCCGGCCTGAGGGAAGAAGGCACCAGGTAGCGATCGACAAACTCCCGCAGGCTCATGCCCGCATCCACCACCCGAAACCGGCGGGTCATCACATCCGCAGCTTTTAGGCGGGCCAGCACCTGCTGCAGTTGCGCATACTGCTCATAGCGGCGGGCGCTGTTGACGATAAATAGGCCAATCAGGCCTATCCACAGGCCGTTGAGGCTCCCTAAGAACACCACCCACAACCCCAGGGCCACCAACCCCCAGCCTACCCCTTGCCCAGCGCGAGCCGCCCACAGCATGCCCTTTTGCCGATCCCCTGTCCAACCCCAGATCGCCGCTTTGAGCATCTGCCCCCCATCCAGGGGCAGTCCCGGCAGCAGATTAAACAGGGCAATCATTAGGTTGATGGCAGCCAGGCTGGCGAGGGTTGAGGTCAGGGGCGACCCCGGCCCAGCCCAAGCTCCGGCCACGCTAAAGAGGACAAACAAGCCCAAACTGAGAAGGGGCCCTGCCAGGGCCACCCAAAAAGCGCCCAGGGGACGGGGGACTTCCCGCTCAATGGCCGCCATGCCGCCAAAGATGAACAGGGTGATGGAACTCACCCGTACCCCATAGGCGCGGGCCACCAGGCTGTGGGCCAGCTCGTGAGCCAGCAAAGAGAGAAACAGCCCCAGGGCCGTCACCACGCCATAGGAGAGCACCAGCAACAGGGCCGCCGGAAACCAGGTGTAGTCAAGGAAGAGGGGGATCCCCCACAGGCTACCGATGCGCAGGCGACTGGTCATGGCGATGCAACTCCTTACAAAGCTCTTACTTGGGAGAAGGCCCAGGAAGGTGCCATTGCAGACTTGACGTGGGATCCCTCTTTTCCACTGTAGCCCTTTTGCCTGGTCTTCCTTCCCCACCCGCCGCCGCCAGCCCAGGGGAACAGCGGGGGGAGGTAACCGAGCTTGCCCTATCCCTAGGGGATCCTGAGGAGTTGCCTAGAGAACACCACCACCTACAACACCAGGCTTCTGAAGATTGTGATAACGTGGTTGGGCATTGGCTCGGCAGGGTTGTAAACCGGCGCTCAAAGGAGCATGACTCTAGTCAATGATATGCTGGACTATACTGAAAATAATGCCCAGTATGTTCAGTATGGCTGCTTGGTATGGCTAGGTATGTAAAAC